>CBINKF010000032.1:0-11670 GCA_966251115.1 uncultured Cellvibrio sp. | reverse complement strand
CGTATTCTTCGGTGATTATCCTATGAGCCTCATAGAGGCTTACAGACATGGGGTTTCCTGCTCGGTTTTGTTTTATATACTTCTTCTTAGATTTCCCCCCGAACTTTAATTCTCGGTGTTCCCATATGTATAGGCTTGTCACTTGATTCCCTGCGAGTTGTAGCACTTTGGCTTTCAGCAACAATTCCCAAGAATTGATACAGAGAACAGAAAAAGTTTCCTCTCGGTAATTGAAGTCAGGTTTATTGTATATTTCAATTGCAGAAAGCATGGCTGCAATCGATTTATCAAGCATTGCTCTCGCTCGTGACTTCATACTCTCTCCGTATAGTTAAAGCTTTTTACTCTGCCGGAAGGTTTAAATGAGCACTGATAAGATGTATTTTTCGCTCATTCTTTTTATCTAAAAAAATACACTTCATAAGTACACATGAAACGGATTTGGAAGGCTTGTGGCTCGTTCAGCTATGAGAGACAACTTCACTTAATACCAAGGTCCGCGTTGGGCACTAAGCAGACCCTTTCCCTATCTTTGCAAGCAAAATATCCAACAACATATAGGTTGGCCTACCATCTACTGCTATTTCATTGTCAGTCTGAAAACGCTTTATAGCCTTGACAGTTTGGGCGCCCAATATGCCATCTGGAGTACCTACGGAATATCCAAGCTTATTTAACGCAGTTTGAATTTGTGTAACCAAATCCTTATAAGCTGCTAGATTTCGCTCTCTTACTGGGGAACTTGCGGGCTGTACTGCTAACGCATTTGTTTTGTTTGTGCTGGAATCTACTGAGTTGATAGATGGGCTGTAACTCGGGGTAGACGCACCACCATTGTGACAATGGTAGCCGCCATGTTTGCGGTCGTTGTGACAGCCGTATTTATCGGTTCTGCCACCGTGAGCGGAAGCGATTGCGGGAATCAGCAGTAAGAGAAATAACCGTAGTTTTTTAATATCCATAATTCCATAACAGCCAGGGGTTGTGCCCAAAATCCATAGGCCGCTCCCTGGTGGCTTTACTACTGCTGTCAGTCCCGTGACAGAAACTGCATAGAATATGCAGGTTGGTATGGGAAGGATATTACACCATATTGCATTGGCTGCAATGCAGCCCGTTTTAGCGGGCGCGTTGAGAGAGGAGGGGTAAGGAGATAAAGCGGGTTTAGCTGTTAAGCAAGGCGCGATAAGTAAAATCACTCAAGCGCACACTGCCCTCGCCTGCGGCATAAATCCCCAGGCGCAGACTGATAAAACCGCCGAACACGTTATGGTTTAAACCGGCCACCTCCATACGGGTGGGATGACGCTGCCAGCTTTTGCCGTTATCGGTGGAGTAGTGGTAGGTGACTACCTGGTTGTCGTTGGTGATGCGCATACGCATGGAACGCGACTTTCCTTGGGCATTTAATTGAACAGGAATGCGCGCCCAGCTCTGCTCATCGGCGTATTGGAAGCTTTTGACCACCTCGCCGTTAAAGCCCATGCCGACAAATGCCTTGTGGTTGTAAAACAACAGCAGGCCAGCTTCAGCCGCTTCTCCTTCCAAGGTGAAAGTAACTTCCGCTTGATAGGCGCGGTCGCCGACTACACACACCAGCGGTGAGGAGTTTATCGGCGAGTCGCCAGCGCACTGCAACTGCAGGGATTTTTTGGCGTATTTAACCCGCGCCATTTCATCGCCGCGCGGTTCGTGGAAGCACCATTGAATGCCGAATTTATTGCGCGAGAAATCATCCGACAGCGCCATGCCCGACTGTTGTTTATTAAGAGGGGCGCTTTTAATCAGTGCAGGCATGGGCAGTGGCTGTGATAAATCGCCGCCGAGTACGCGGAACCAGCCATCGTCGGTCCACTCCACCGGCGCTAACAGTGTTTGGCGGCCGAGGCTGCGAAAGCCATTTTCGTAGCCGTGGTACACCATCCACCAGCGCGCTTCTTTTTCACCGGTTTTTTTGGCGCCTTGCACCTTTGGCCCTTCAACAAGAGTCGCGTGGCCGCGCGACCACCAGGGTTCGGCCTCGGACACCGTGCGCACTAAAGGATTGTTGGGGCAGTGCTCCCAGGGGCCGTTAATGGAGCGCGAGCGCGCGGCAATTACCATATGGCCAGTGACTGGCCCGGCGGTGCCGCCCACGGCAGTGACTAGATAAAACCAGTCGCCGCGCCGGGTAATTTTGGGGCCTTCGGGGGCGAAGTTTTCGGTGATCCAGTCGTCGGGAAATTGCCAAGGGCTGTAGGCTGGCTCCACCTGGCCGTCGGTGGCCAGGCCATCGTCGCTTAAGCGAATTTTGCGAATACCGTTAACAAATAAATAGCGTTTGCCGTCTTCACCTACGGCGTGACCAGGATCGATACAGCCATCGATTTTTAAATCGATGGGATCGCTCCAGGGGCCGTTAATTTTATCGGCCCAGATCACATAGGTGCCCCAGGGTTTACCCTCGGGCGCGGCGGGAATGTACACGTAATAGCGGTCACCGTGTTTGCACAAATCCAGCGCCCAGACGGTGCCAATATTTTTGCTCAGCGCCGGGCCGACCGGCACCCAGTTAACCAGATCGCGCGAGTGCCAGATAATAATGCCGGGGTAGCTGTTAAATGACGAAAAGGTCATGTAGTAATCGTCGCCATCTTTAAGGATGGTGGGATCGGGGTGATCACCGGGTATGATCGGATTGCGAAAGCTGCCATCGCCCAGGTCGGCCTTGCGCTGGCCCTCTATGCCTTAGCCCCAGGTTGGCTGGGCGCGAGCATTATCGCATTCAGAATTATTGCCCGCGCTTTTTTTACTGGCAAAAGCCAGGGGCGCCATTGCTGCCGACAGGGGCGCAGCGGCAGCTCCCACCATCAGGGTTTTAAAAAGGTGGCGACGTTTACTATTAAACATAACTTTTACTACCAAACATCTAAGGTTCCCGGCTTATTTTGCACGCAGCAATTCAATGAAATACACATCGTTTTCGCGCAGCGGCAAGTTCAGTGAATAATCGCCATCTCTACCAACGCGAATGGATTTTTCCTGGCTCGGTTTTCCTGTCGCCAGTGATTTAAGTTCGCTGACCTGCGCAGGGGTTAATTGCGCTGGCGAGCCCATGCCTATGTAGGCGGTGTAGGCATCATTGCGCTTGTAGCCCACTTGCGAAATGCGCAGCATATATTTGCCCTTTTTTAAACCCTTGAGCTGAACATTAACTGCGCCTTTGTCGGCGGCGGGCAGGTCTTTGATGTAGTACTGCTGGTTGTTGGTTTTTTCCGGCAGGGTGTAGGTAAAGTCCCACAGCAGCAGTTGCACATTGCCTTTGCCATCGGTGGTGGCAAAGGATTGGGCATCGCTGTTGTTCAGCTCTTTATCGCCCAGCTGGTTTAAAAACTGGTAGGCAAAATACGCAGGCTTTTTAATGCCCTGGGTGTTCATTAAACCAAAGCCGCCGTGGAAGGCCTCAAAGCGTGGGCCCGGCTCTTCAAAGATATCGGTAAATACCCAGTAGGACATGGATTGCGCGGCATCGTCCGACTGCTTGAGTTTTTGCAGAATGTAGGCGGCTTCGTGATAGCTGTCGTGAATCGGATCTGCCGGTGTGTAAGAGGCGCTCCACTCGGTGTAGTGCAGCTCCAAATTGGGCATGGCCGATTTGGCAATTTCGCTGCGGTTGCGCAACACATCGCCGGCCACTGCCATTTCATCTTTGGCCAGCACTGTGCCGGTGGTGCCGAATTCATCGAGGAAGCCTTGATTGACGCCATAAGCGTGAGTGCTGACAAAATCCAGCGGGATTTTATTATTTGCAGCGTGGGCGATCATCTCGGGAATCCAGGCGGCGCCTGCGGTGGCCGGGCCACCCACTTTGTAATTGGCATTCACTTTTTTAATGGCGCGCGCGGCGTAATCGTAGAGCTTGAAATAATCCGCCTGGGTGCCAGCCCAAAAGCCATCCAGGTTGGGTTCGTTCCAAACTTCAAAATACCAGCTGGAAACTTCTTCGGCGCCGTATCTGTCAGTCCAGTGCTGCGCCAGGGCTTGAATTAAATTGCCCCATTTTTCGTAGCTGTGGGGCGGGGTTACATTGCCGCGCCACCAGAAAATGGTTTTATCGCCGCTGGCCAGTTGTTGCGGCATAAAGCCCAATTCGACAAAAGGCTTGATGCCGATGCTGAGCAGATAATCGTAGAGCGCATCTATATATTGAAAGTTGTAGTGCTCGCGGCCCTGGGCATCCACTTTGTAAACACCCATATCATCGCTGAGTAAACCGTGCATGCGAATGTAGCGAAAGCCGGCATCCTTTTTAATTTCCGCCAGTTGCTGTTGCCAGTCGGCGCGCAGCCCTTCGTTGGCGCGACCGGCGCCTATGGTCATATTAAAAAATTGGTTTAAGGGGCCTTTGACCTGGGTGGTATCCAGCTGAATGTCGCGGGCCTGAGCCATCAGGCTGGTGGATGCCAGCATCAGGCCCACCAACGTACTCTGAAAAAATTTGTGAAATCGCATTAGCTGTTCTCCTCGCTTTTTTGGATTATGTTTTTTGCAGGCACACCCGACTTGTTTGCGAGCTTTTGTTCCGGTGGTTTTAGTTGCTAATTTCTGTGATTTTATTGGTTAAATTCACAGATTTTATTTTCTAATCCCTAGGTTTTATTTTTTAATCCCCGGGTTGTATTTTTTAATCAACGTCCCTTGAGACGAAGCCACCATTTGCAATTGATTGCCAATTTGGGCATACACCCGGCAGCTGTAGCTTGCCCCCTGCCCTGCCACCAAATCGAGCCTTGCCTGCAGCTGCCATTCTTGAGCAAGGTGATGATGATGGATAGCAATTTCACATTCATTTACACAACAGCTGCCGAGCGACTCATAGCCCAGTTTGCGCGCGCCATAGTCCACCAGCAACGCGCACTGGCCAATGGAATCGCAGGCGGCCTGGGCGCCATCGTCGAGCGCCGTTAAGCCGAGCAGCAAATTGTCGCGCGCGAATTTAATAACACCAATACGATAAGATTTGGTCAGCGGATGCGCGGCCAGTTCATCGCGAATAAACGCCAGTGAGCCCGCCATAATTATTCCTTGTCTGCGCCTTGCAGCAGCGCGCCCGAAGTTTGCTGGTCACCCACCCTGTTGTTGTTTTGATCACAAATGCCCGTGGCCAAATTACCTGGGCCACCGCTATACCCGCAAAGGGGAATCAATCCAACGGTCTGGGCCTTTTGCACCGCAAGTGGCTTTTTCCTGGTGTTTCTCCCGGTGTTTCTCTTGGTGTCTCTCATGGTGCCTCTCGCGATGTTTCTCTGACTGGTTATTGTTATTGGAGCCCCTCATTGGAACCCGAGCCTTGCTCACAGCGGCCGACCATGGGGATCAGTTAGTCAGGAAGACTATATAATTCAGTCAGTTAGCGGTAATGCTGGGCTTAAAAACCCTAGCAACTTGCAAATAGTTGAAGTTTTTTTCGCAAAAGTTGAAACCATTGCCCAGGCAGGATGATCATTTTTTAGGCGCTTCGCCAGTTTTGTCGTACAGCTGTTTAAAAGCTTTGGGGGTACAGGCGTACTCCTCCTTAAACAGCTTGTTGAAGTAAGAGACGTTTTTGTAGCCTACGGAATAGGCAATTTCGGCAATGTTGGCATCCTCCACCGCCGCCAGCAGGCGCGCCGCTTCGGTCAGGCGCAGCTTGTTGAGGTAGCCGGTAAAGGTGTAGCCCAGCTCCGCTTTAAGGATGTCATTAATCTTGGTACGACTTACGCCTATAGTGCTTACCATCGCATCCAGGCTGAGTTCGGTATGGGCATAGTTGGTTGCCATATAACGTAAAATCGCCTCCTGATCCCTGTCCCTTTGCGACTGCACGCTCAATTGCTGATAGGCCACTAACGGCCGGTCGCGCTGGATTTTGCTTTTTAAATCACCTATCAGTGCGCGCGTGTGCTGGCGAAAAAACCACAGGCCGTAACCCACCCACAGCAGGGCGAGCCCCGCCCCCAGCAGATACATATAGCGCCAGTCGCGGCCATTTAGGGTGAGTTGGCTGATTTGCACCCGCGAGGGCTGTTCGCGCGGGCTTTGGTGGGTAGTGGCAAATTGCAGCTTGGCCACCTGATCCAATTGGTAGTCATTCATCGACAGTTTTAAATGGAACATATCCAGCCACCACTGGGGCAATTCCAGGCGGGTCAAATCCAGCTTCACCCGGTTCCACTGCTCGTCGCAGGTAAAAAAGGCCGAGGGCGCACGATAGGTGAGATAGTCGTCGGCTTTGGTAATGTTTTTATCGGGCGTAAAGACCGTGAGCGCCAGCACATTGGGGTGTGAACACTTTACCTCGAAACTGGCGCTGGTAAAGGCGGAAAGATCCTCCAGCATGGGCTTGCCTTCGGCGTCGTGAAACAGCAGGCCGACCGAAGCCCCGGGGTGCTCGATGCGGTCAGACAGCGTGACTTCAAAATCCAGGCTGAGGCGGGTGTCGTTGAGTTGCAGCTGGGACGCGCCCCCCTGGAAGCTATCGATTTCCGATTGGGCGACCCAGGGCAGTTGGCTTTGCTCGGCAGGTAGGAGCGCAACCTGTAAAAAGGTGCGGCTGACACAGAGGTAGGCGAGTAACAGGCTAAGAACCACCAGGCCCAATAACGCCATCACGGCTTTTTTATAAAACTCCAACATGCTGCTTGGTCACCTGCGTTTTTTATTATGCCTGCACCCGGTTTGGGTGCAGGTGGTTATTAACCGGCAATTTAACGCGAAGATCAAGACAAGCGGAATAAGTAAACGCGGCTGACACTGGCAGGCCGCAAATTCCATGAGCCGCCAGCGTTTAGTGTGTGGCCAGCTTTTGCACTGCCGCCAGGGAGGCTTTGACGTTATCTCCGGGCGACATGCCGCCGATAACGGCGGCGATTTTGCCGTCGGGGGTAATTACAAAGGTGGTGCGCTCGGCAAAGCCATGGTTGATCTCATCGCCGCGCACATCTTTGGCCCCGGCAACCGCATCGCCCACTTTTAAGCCGAATTGACGCGCGATTTTGCCGCCTTTGTCAGCGCCGACATGAATCTTACCCGCGCAGAATTCCGGATCTTTGGAGAAGCGTTTAAGCCGCTCGATATTATCCAGCGAAACCCCCAGTATCTGCGCGCCAGCGGCGGCAAACTCTGCACTTTTTTGCGAAAAATCATGGGCCTGCAGATCGCAGCCCTGGGTGTAGGCGGAGGGGAAAAAGTACACCACCAGCGGCCCCTTTTTAAGCATTTGCCTAAGCGCCAGATGCTGCACCTTGCCATCCAGCGCGGCGGCGATTTTAAACGCGGGCGCTTTATCCCCCACGGTCAGTTGGGCCCAGGCGGGCAGCGCCAATAACAGCGTAAACAGGCTAATCAACATTCGTTTGCACATGATTGTGACTCCTTTATCAGACCAGCTGCGAGCCTAGCACAGGCTCGAACTGCCTGGACCAGCGCGCGTGTAATGTTATGTATAGAAGGACATTTCAGGGGGCCAGCCACTCGGACACCTCGTTCAGCATCCAGTCGGGGTCATCCAGGGGCAGATCGTGGCCGGCGATGGGGTGGTAATGAATGGGCCAGTGGTAGCGCGCTGCCAAGTCCTGGCTGGCGCGCACCGACACCATCCGGTCGCGGCTGCTGGCCAGCACCAACCCTTTTACCTTGCACTCAGGCAGGGGCTTAAAGTGCACCGCCGCCATCAGCATGGCAAACATATTGTGTCGGCTCACCGGGTGCCGGCGCTGAATCTTCAACCACTGCCGCAGGTGCCGCGAGCGCTGCACGCGAGCATTGCTGATAATGCCCAGCATCAAGCGCTCGCGCCAGGCCAGGGGCGCAACCAGGGCCAAGAGGGTAATGAACAACGCCCTCGGCCTTAACCGCCACCACCAGGGCTGATCGCCACTACTGCTGTTAATCAACACCACCGAAGCCAGTTCCTGCGGGTAGCGCTGAGCCCAATCCAGCGCCACCATCGCCCCCATGGAAATGCCAATCACCACCAGCGGCTGACCATCGCCGGGCCTTATCTGCGCGCGCGCATGGTCGCTCATGACACCTATGTTATCCAATGCTGGTTCCCGGTAATGCGCGCCGCAGCCGGGAAAATCTATACAGAGGACTTTGGCTCCAAGCTGCTGCTCCAGCCGCTGGGGAAAATCCAACCAATGGCCGCTTTCGCGCGCCAGGCCACGCAGTAAAATAATGGTCATAGCGGTTTAAACCAAAGGTGATGGGCCGCCTGCTCCAACAACGGCTTTTGCTTTTTATCCGGCAGCCAGGCGTCGGTATTCACTGCCGCTGCCAGGATAAAATCCAGCAGCAGCAAATGGCGACGCAGCACGCGCGAGTGACGGTGGCCCAACTGGGGGTTAAACAAGCCAGCAAAATTAAACAGCTGGCGCGGGCGCTTTTTTACCCAGGCCCAGGACCCCATCTCCAGGGTGAGCGGCATAAAATTGCAGCGCTTGTCGCGCTTGGCCTGCAAGTAAAAATAGTCCCAGATATCACCGTGTGACAAGTAGTGCAGCGATTGCGGTTCGATAATGTAATTGTGGTTGGGATAGGTGCGCTCCCACAGCATTTTTAGCGCAACATAGTTGGCGATATTGCCTATGGGCTCTTTGCGATAGGCATAGGGCAACCAGAGGCGATCGCGCATGCCAAAGCCGGAGTGTAAATCCAGCACCAGAGCGTGTGGATGATTAAAAACCTGGCGCTTAACCAACCGCTCCAGCGCCAGGTTTTCCGGCTCCATACTGCTGTTGGCGCGACCGCGATACCAGGGCAAGCTGGCGCTCAGGCGGTGACCGCCCCCCAGCCAGGAAACCCCCACCTCCGCATCCACAGGCGCGTTGCGATTAAGGTCAACGCCACTGCCATTGCTGCGGCTGTTGTTGAACATACCCACAGGGTTGAGTATGGGAACCAACACCAGTTGCAATTGGTCGAGCAGCGCGCGCGCCGATTTATCCCAGGTTAGCCGCTCCAACAAGCACTGCAACCAGGCAATTAATACCTGGCTGCCTATACGCTCTACGCCGTGCATGCCGCCGGTCATTAATACCACGGGTAACTGGGGGTCGGGGTTGCCCAGGGTGATTGAATAGAGTGGAAACTCTCGTTCGCGCCAGGTTAACTGCTGCTCCACTTTTATACTCACCCACTCCGGGTACTGGCGCAGGGTTCGCTCCAGGTCAAGCAGCTCCGGCAGGCGTTGTTTCAGCTCCTTGCGCGCAACCAAACTGCGCAACACCGGAACATCCGGCGCCGCCAGTGCGAGCGGTTGCGCCGGAGAAGCCGAGGGAGATTGAGGCTGATTCATAAACTGGCCCGCATTGCGGCAATAAGCGAATTAGCCCAAGTATAGTCAAGCGGGGTTAAAAAAAATCAAATAAAAATGCCGATAAAAAAGGCGCCCAAGCTTCATGAAAGTGTCACAAACGCAGGCAATTAATGCGCTTGTGCGCCCAATACTCGCGCTGGCTTTAAACGGGCAAGCAAGTCAGCCATGGGAAGGTGGTCGCCAATATCCCGACCGTAAAAAGCACATTCGATAGTGCCCGCCTCATCCAGCAAAAAATCGGCGGGCACCATGGTGAGCGCGCCGTCAATCTATACATTTACCTTGTAACTGAGGTCTTTTACCTCATCGCCGGTCATACCGCGAAAGCCCCAGTGGTGGGGTGGTTGCTCCTTGATGGTAATTTCCAGGTCCACCGGTAAAATATTAAGCTCACGCTCAAACTCGGCAAACAAGGCTTTTATCAGCGCCTTTTGGGTTTCCGCTTTACGCCCTGCCATCATATTAATTTCTACCACTGTGTAGGCATCGGAGCGACCGCCAGGATAATAAAAATCCGACTTATCCATTGGAAAAAAGCGCTGTGCACGCTTGTCTTCAGGCATACCCAAAACGGCCTGCATGCAGCTGTGGATCACATCAGACATGCGCGCTTTAATGGGGTTTAATTGCTTGTCTATACCGTAAATTAAAATCATCTGAATGCTCCTCCTCATTCGCTACCCAATTGCTAACTGGGGCATATACTTTCGCAGGGATTTATTAGCGCGGTGAATTAATAGCGCAGAGATTTATTGCCGCAATGATTGTAAGCGCGCTATAGCCTTATCCTGCCAGCGACTGAACAGCACCAAGGCCAGTAGACCGCCGACCAGCGCGCAGAACATATCCGACTGGGTATCCCAGGGGTCGCCCTGGGTTCCTAAAAATTCATCGGCGCCCTGCCCCAGCATCAGCGCAGCAGCCCACTCGACGAGTTCGTAACAGGCGCTTATCGCCAGCACTATACAAACCACAACAAACGCGAGCATTTTTTTACCGCGCACATAATCACCGCGTTTGAGAATTTCGCGCGCTACCAGCGCAGGCACAAGGCCCTGAAACAAATGCCCTATGCGATCATAGGGATTGCGCTCCAGATGCAACCAGTCCTGCAAAGTAAACCCCAGGGGCACGCGCGCATAGCTGTAAGCGCCACCCAACATAAGCACACAGGCGTGCAAAAAAATCAGGGTGTATAACAGGCCGGTGAGCGGATACGACTTATAGCTGTAAAGCAAAATCGGTAAAGCTATAAAAATGGGAAACACCTCTAAAATCCAGGTTGTGCGATCAAAAGGATTGATGCCGGACAATACCAGTAATGCCAGTAAAAAAATAACCGCCGCTACAGGTAGAAATTTAGTGGTGTTACCCATGGATTCAGACTCGGTAAAAAAATTTATTAACGCAGACAAAGCTTAAACAGGTTGTAAAGCCTGGGGGAACCCAGGCGCAGATTAATACCCCGAGAAGATGCCCAACAAAAAATTTATTGCACTAACGCGGTAAAAATCAACCAACAACCGGCAACCAGAAACGCGGCATGCTGCGCCATGATGGCAACCGGTTTAGCCTGGCTGCGGGGCGCGAACAGAATGCCGTAGGCGTGCAGCAGGCGAGTTGCCAGCAGTATTGACGCCAGGGCGACAACCCACACAGAAGCCGTTCGTGCATATTCCACCATGGCTAAAATAATCAGCCCTGTAGGAGCATATTCGGTAAAATTGCCATGGGCGCGAACGCGGCGACGCAGTATTTCGTCATTGCCATCGCCCAGCTCAGTTTTAAGTGCAAGCCGCCGAAAAGAGACCTGCAGGCTTAAAGCCACCATCAACAGTGCAAAAATTCCGGTTAGCAACATAGTAATAGGTAAATGCATTTTTCACTCCTTGGTTTGTGGGTTGTATCAAATAGTATTAGGGCCTGATTTATATGGTCATACTAACGAGAGAGTCAAATAACAAATAGCGAACAGGTTGACAATTTATAAATGATTTATGTCATGGATAGCTTATTCTGGCTTAACTTCAATACCCGCCTGAGTATTGTGCGCTGGCGCACCGTGCATGACGGTAAAAATAGAATCCATCTCTAAATTCAGCACACCAATATCTTTGCGCGCCAGGCAGTTATAAATCGTATTGAATGCGCCGCAGTTAAAGGCATCGGAAAAGCGATAACTCAAGTTGCCCCATGCACTTGCATCGGGCGTGGTGTAGAGAGTTTCAAAATCGATTAGCGCCTTGGTGTCCGGTTGAAACCAAACGATTTTAAAAGCGGGATTATTATCGTGCTGCGGGGTAATTCCCGGCCCGGAAATAGCCACCTCAGTC
>CBINKF010000031.1:0-11673 GCA_966251115.1 uncultured Cellvibrio sp. | reverse complement strand
GACGGTAATCGCCAGGCGCTGTATCAGCGCCATCCATTTCCAGCTTTTAATTTGCTGCCACTGGTCGACCAAAAACAACATGCCGAATAACAGCAGCAGTATGGTGCCGTTGACTTTGACGGTGATGGACAGGCCGATCCACAGGCCGAGGATGGCGTAGCTTTTCCAGGTAATTTTTTTGTTGGCCTGGGTGTAGTCGGTAATTATTTTAACGAAGTAATAAAGCGCGCCGAGGATAAAAAACATTTGTATGCCTTCGAGCATGGCGGCGCGCGAGTGGATGACCAGGGCGTTGTCAAAAATAACCATGCTGGTGAAGGCCGCGGCCAGCCAGTCGCGCTGGGTAATGCGGCGCAATATGCCGTAAAAGAACAGCACCGAGCTGAGCATCATCACCACCGAGGGCCAGCGGAAGCCTTTGTAGGTCATGGCCTTGGGCGCATCGTCGCCATTGAGGTAGTCGGTTTCATCCAGTTTGGATTTATCAACCGCGCCATTGCCGCCAAAAAGCACTTCACCCACCGCCATCAGCATTTTGCCCAGTGGTGGGTGGGGCTCCATATACATCACCCCGTCAATATGTTTTTGCGCTGAGGCGACGTGGTAGTTCTCGTCCCAGAACATCGCCTGGGGGGAGCCGTAATAGGTGAAATAAACCCCGAACGACAATAAAAAAATCACCGCGGGATAAATAAATTTTGCGTAGGTCTTTAAAAAAGTTTTCATGATGTTTTGCTTGTCTTGTCGTCAGGTTTTTATTCTATGCCTTTGGTTTTACTCTATGCCTTTGCCGGTCGCGGCCCAGTAGATGCCGCCGTAGAGGTGATTCATAAACCAGGGGTCGGAGTAGATGGCGGGAATATGGCCCAACGCGGTATAAAACGCGCGGCCACCGTCAAACTCGTGGTACCAGGCAACTGGATGAAACTTGCCCATGCCGCTGCCTTTTTTGCTGCCCCAGTCTGCTGCGGGGCTGTAGGTTTTTTCGTCTACCGCCAACAAGTAATGCAGGCCTTTGACGTTCTCCTTGCCGAACTCATACCACTCGTCAGTCCACAAAAAACGCGCCGGGGAAAACTCCATGCCGGGAAACTTGCGCTCCAGCACCTGGAGTTTGGCCGACTGAATGGCGGGGTGAATATGGAAATTGCGCCCTACCAGTTGCGCATACCAGGGCCAGTCGTACTCGGTATCCGAGGCGCTGTGCACTCCGACAAAGCCCTTGCCGCTGCGGATAAATTTCTCCATGGCGGCCTGCTGCTGGTCATTGAGGATATCGCCGGTCGTCAGCAGGAAGATGATCGCCTGATATTGCTTGAGGTTGTCGTCGTTGATCCGGGCCTGATCCTCCTCCCAGTCCATGGCAAAGTCGTGGCGCGCGGCCAGGGCGCGCAGGCCGGTGACAGCTTCATTGATGGATTGGTGGTGCCAGCCCTGGGTTTTGGTAAACACCAGAACTTTAAATTGCTCGGCCTGGACCAGCTGGGCCAGAAACATCAGGGTCAGGCAGGTGAATAGGCGTCTTATCATAATCGCTGCTCCCATGCGGGTTGTTATTCTGTGTTCCCCGGTTCTGGTTTGACCAATATCAGGGAGCCGCCATCATAAGCCATTGACCGGGAGAGGCAACAAAAAAGGGCAGGAGGGCTGGGGGAAAACATCACAGTGTGAACCGTCCTATATGCTGCATGTATGCTGCATGGGCCGCGTGCGAAATTGGGCCGGGCGCGAACCTGCCATATAAATCCGGGTCCTAGAAGCGATTGGCCTGGCCAGGCGCTTGCTGTTATCCCGGTGCAAGGTGGCGGGCTCGGGCGCAAAATCGTTATAGTGAACCCTAAAATCGTTATGGTGATCCAAAGGCGTTTGGCTTTAGCGCCCCTGCCAGCTTACTCAGGACTTTAATAATGAAACAATTACAATCAACAAGACCTATGGCGCTCGCGTTTAGCCTGCTGGCGATGCTGCTGACCAGCTGCGCCGGCCCCGGCGAGAACTATGTCAAAAGCGACCTGAAAGAGACGCTGGAAATAGAGATACTGCCCAATACCAGCAAGATGTTTGTGTATCGCCTGCGCACCCCCGACGCCGATGTGCCCAGTGCGGTCTTTATTGCGCGCACGCCCAATGACCGCCGCCCCCAGGGTGGCGGCGTACAGATAAGCCGCAGCACACCCGAGCGTCTGCTGGAGAACGCCCAGTTTGTGGTGGCCAAAATTGGTTACTGTCGCGAAGGCTTTTTTGAGTTGGATCGCAACCTGTCGCCCTACAATCTCTGGTTAAAGGGGGAGTGTAAGGAGGGGGCGACGGATGAGGATAAGCAGAAGTTTGGCAGCGCCCAGACACTGAGTGCCGATCGCTGGCGCTAAGCGCGGCCAATTCTCGCGGGCGGCACCTTCTCGCGGGTGGCACCTTCTCGCGGGTGGAACCTCGGTCACTATGCCTGTCCGCCCCCTCGGCTTGCCATTAGCCAGCCAAGCGGGTAATATCCTGCGCCCATTTGTGTCCAGCCCCTAGAACCCAGGGGCTTTTTTGTCTGGGGCGCAGTTTGGCCTGGCTTTTGTATAGTAATTGTTCAGCGCCCTTCCAATAACTGCCCCCTCGCTACAGATTCATTGTTGAGAAACAGCCTATGACTACTGGCCTCTACCGGATAGACGAGTTCAAAGACAACTGCGGCTTCGGCTTGATTGCCCACCTGAAGGGTAAGACCAGCCACAAGCTGCTGAAAACCGCCATTGAATCTCTCACCTGTATGACCCACCGCGGCGGTATTAACTCCGATGGTAAAACAGGTGACGGCTGTGGTCTGCTGATTCAAAAGCCGGACTCCTTCCTGCGCGCTGTTGCCAAAGAAGCCTGCAATGCCGAGCTGACCGAAATTTACGGTGTGGGCGCCATTATGCTCAGCCGCGAGGCCGATAAGGCTGAAGCTGCCCGTAAAGTGCTGGGTGAAGAGCTGGCCGAGCAGGGCCTGGCGGTTGCAGGCTGGCGCCAGATTCCGGTGGACTCCAGCTGCCTGGGCCCCATCGCACTCAAGTCCCTGCCGGATTTCAACCACCTGTTTATCAACAATGATGCGGGTTTTAGTCTGCAGGAAGTCAACTCCAAGCTGTTTATGGCGCGCCGCAAAGCTGAGCTGCGCCTGGCGGGAGACAAGGCTTTTTATATCGCCAGTTTCAGTACCAGCACTCTCTCCTACAAGGGGCTGATGATGCCGGTGGATCTGCCGCGCTTCTTTGCCGACCTGGCGGACGAGCGGCTGCAAACCGCGATTTGCGTATTCCACCAGCGCTTTTCTACCAACACCATGCCCCAGTGGCCCCTGGCCCAGCCGTTCCGCATGCTGGCGCACAATGGTGAGATCAATACCGTGGTGGGCAACCGCAACTGGGCGGTCGCGCGCACACCTAAATTTGTCACCCCCATGCTGCCCGACCTGCAGAGCGTAACGCCGTTGGTTAACCGCACAGGTTCGGACTCTTCCAGCCTCGACAATATGCTGGAGATTTTGACTCTGGGTGGCATGCAGCTGCACCGCGCCATTCGTATGCTGGTTCCGCCCGCCTGGCAGAACGTCGAGCACATGGACCCGGATCTGCGCGCTTTCTACGAATACAACTCCATGCATATCGAGCCCTGGGACGGCCCAGCCGGCCTGGTGCTGACCGATGGCCGCTACGCTGTGTGTACCCTCGACCGCAACGGCCTGCGCCCTTCGCGCTGGGTAATTACCCAGGACGATATTATTACCGTGGCCTCGGAAGTGGGCACCTACGCCTATGATCCGGCCGACGTGGTTGCCAAGGGTCGCCTTGGCCCAGGTCAGATTCTGTCGATCGATACCCTGACCGGTGAACTGCACAACACCCAGGACATAGACAACCAGCTCAAATCTACCCAGCCCTACAAAAAATGGCTGAAAGAGCGCGCATTGCGCATTGAGTCCACCCTCAACACCGATGCCAAAGAAAACGGCATTGAGGGCATTGAACTCAAGGCCTACATGAAAATGTTCCAGGTGAGCTTTGAAGAGCGCGATCAGTTGCTGCGCCCCCTCGCTGAAGGTGGTCAGGAAGCAGTGGGCTCTATGGGTGATGACACCCCTATGGCGGTGCTGTCACGCCAGCAGCGCTCGCTCTACGACTACTTCCGCCAGCAGTTTGCGCAGGTGACCAACCCGCCCATCGACCCGCTGCGCGAAGCTATTGTGATGTCGCTCGAGACCTGTCTGGGTCGCGAGCTGCCGGTATATGACGAGACCCCGGAGCACGCCGACCGCGTGATTCTCAGCTCGCCCGTGCTCTCGCCTGCCAAGTTCCGCGGCCTGCTGGAAATGAACCGCCCTGGCTACGAGCTGGCCAAGTTCTCTCTGCACTACGATCCAAGCTCCACCAATCTGGAAGCAGCGCTGAAAGCGCTGTGTGCCGATGTAGCCAAGGCCGTGCGCGACGGCAAGGTGCTGATGGTGTTGAGTGATGCCGGTCTGCAAAAAGGCAAGCTGCCTATCCAGGCGCTGCTGGCAGTTGGCGCTGTGCATCAGTATTTGACTAACGAGGGCCTGCGCTGCGACGCCAACATCATTATTGAGACGGCAAGTGCCCGCGATCCGCATCAGGTCGCCGCGCTTATCGGCTATGGCGCCACGGCAGTTTATCCCTACCTGAGCTACCACGTGCTCAATCATTTGATTGAAACCGGCGAGCTGCTCAGCGATGTGGATTCCGCCTACAAAAACTACCGCAAGGGTATCGACAAGGGCTTGCTTAAAATCCTGTCGAAAATGGGTATTTCTACCATTACCTCCTATCGCGGTGCCCAGTTGTTTGAGGCCATAGGCCTGTCCAAAGACGTGGTGGGTATGTGCTTTGAAAGCACCGACTCACGCATTGGTGGCGCCAGCTTTGAAGACCTGGAAAACGACCAGAAAATCCTCGCCCAGAGCGCCTGGGTAGAGCGCAAGCCGATCAGTCAGGGCGGCCTGCTCAAGTATGTGCACAACTCTGAATACCACGCCTTTAACCCGGATGTGGTGCAGACCCTGCAAAAAGCTGTGCAGTCGGGTGAATACGCCCTGTGGCGCAACTATGCCGACCTGGTTAACAAGCGCCCGGTCTCCATGCTGCGCGACCTGCTGGCGCTGCGCGACGACGTAACGCCTGTACCCCTGTCGGAAGTGGAGCCAGTGGAGTCTATCCTCAAGCGCTTCGACTCCGCCGGTATGTCCCTGGGTGCACTGTCGCCCGAGGCGCACGAAGCTCTGGCGGAAGCCATGAACCGCCTCGGCGGTCGCTCCAACTCCGGTGAAGGCGGTGAAGACCCGGCGCGCTACGGCACTATCAAGACCTCCAAAATCAAGCAGGTTGCCTCTGGCCGCTTTGGTGTGACTCCGGCTTACCTGGTTAACGCCGAGGTGCTGCAAATTAAAGTGGCGCAAGGCGCCAAGCCAGGTGAGGGCGGCCAGCTGCCCGGCGGCAAGGTCAACGACCTGATTGCCCGTCTGCGCTACTCAGTGCCTGGCGTAACCCTGATTTCGCCACCGCCGCACCACGATATTTATTCGATCGAGGACTTGGCTCAGTTGATTTTCGACTTGAAGCAAGTGAACCCCGATGCACTGGTATCCGTTAAGCTGGTATCCCGCCCCGGTGTAGGCACTATTGCCGCCGGTGTGGCCAAGGCTTATGCCGACCTGATTACCATCTCCGGTTACGACGGCGGCACCGCGGCCAGCCCCATCTCCTCGATCCGCTACGCCGGTTCGCCCTGGGAGTTGGGCCTGTCGGAAACTCACCAGACCCTGCGCGCCAACGATTTGCGCGACAAGGTTCGCGTGCAGACCGACGGCGGCCTGAAAACCGGCCTGGACGTGGTTAAAGCGGCTATGCTCGGCGCCGAAAGCTTCGGCTTTGGTACCGGCCCTATGGTGGCGCTCGGCTGTAAATACCTGCGTATCTGTCACCTCAACAATTGTGCGACAGGTGTTGCCACCCAGCAGGACAAGCTGCGTAAAGACCACTACATAGGCACAGTGGAAATGGCCATGAACTTCTTCAGGTTTATGGCCGAAGAGACCCGCGAGTGGATGGCGCGCCTGGGTGTGCGCAGCCTGGCGGAGCTGGTTGGCCGCGTGGATCTGCTTAAAACACTGGAGGGCGAAACCGCCAAACAGAACAAGCTGGATCTGAGCCCGATCATCCACACCGACGACTTCCTGGCCACCAAGCCACAGTTGTGCGCCGTGACTAAAAACGAGCCTTTCGATAAAGGCGAAAAAGCCGAGGCCATGGTCAAGGCAGTGCTGCCGGCCATTGAAGCCAAGTCCGGCGGCGAGTTCGAGTTCCATATCACCAACTGCGACCGCTCCATAGGCGCGCGCATTTCCGGTGAAATTGCCAAGCGCTATGGCAACCTGGGCATGGCCGACCAGCCGATCAAACTGAAGCTGACCGGTGTTGCCGGCCAGAGCTTTGGGGTGTGGAACGCCGGCGGCCTGGAAATGTACCTGGAAGGCGATGCCAACGACTACGTCGGTAAGGGTATGGCCGGCGGTAAACTGGTGTTGCGCCCACCGCGCAATTCCAGCTTCAAGTCCAATGTGACCAGCATTATGGGTAACACCTGCCTGTATGGTGCCACTGGCGGTAAACTGTTTGCCGCGGGTATCGCCGGCGAGCGCTGCGGCGTGCGCAACTCTGGCGCCCACGTAGTGGTTGAGGGCGCGGGCGATCACTGCTGTGAATACATGACTGGCGGTGTGGTGACCGTGCTCGGTCCAACCGGGGTTAACTTTGGCGCAGGTATGACCGGTGGTTTTGCCTATGTGCTCGATGAAAGCAAAGATTTTGTGGATCGCTACAACCACGAGCTGGTGGATATCCATCGCATAGATACCGAAGCTCTGGAGGCGCATCGCAACCACCTGCGCAGTATCATCAGTGAGTTCACGCGCGAGACTGAAAGCGCCTGGGGTCAGCATTTGCTGGATAATTTTGACGATTACATCCGCAAGTTCTGGCTGGTTAAACCCAAGGCGGCGAGCCTGGGCAGTCTGCTGGTGAGCTTCAAGCAGCGCGGTGAGTAATCCCGCCTGCGCTCGGGTTTAGGGTATTTAGAGAGGCATAGACCATGGCCGCACGTTTGAACAATACATTTCAATTCCTGGATGTGGGTCGTCAGGACCCAGCCAAGAAGGACATAGAGACCCGCAGACACCAGTTTGTGGAAATCTACCAGCCATTCGCCAAGGTAGAGGTGGAGAACCAGGCGCACCGCTGCCTGGAGTGCGGCAACCCCTATTGTGAGTGGAAGTGCCCGGTGCACAACTTCATCCCCAACTGGTTGAAGCTGATCTCTGAAGGCAATATTTTTGAGGCGGCTGAACTCAGCCACCAGACCAACTCGCTGCCTGAAGTCTGCGGTCGCGTCTGCCCACAGGATCGCCTCTGTGAAGGCGCCTGTACCCTGAATGACGGCTTTGGTGCGGTAACCATCGGCAACGCCGAAAAGTACATCACCGATACGGCTTTCGCCATGGGCTGGAAGCCGGACATGTCCAAAGTGGTCTGGACCGACAAAAAAGTCGCCGTGATCGGCGCTGGCCCTGCCGGTATCGGCTGTGCTGATGTACTGGTGCGCAACGGTGTTAAACCGGTGGTATTCGACAAGTACCCAGAGATCGGCGGCCTGCTGACTTTCGGTATCCCCGAATTCAAACTGGAAAAATCGGTGATGTCCCGCCGCCGCGAAATTTTCGAAGGCATGGGCGTTGAGTTCCGCTTGAACACCGAAGTGGGTAAAGACATCACCATGGAAGAACTGCTGCGCGATTACGACGCGGTGTTCATGGGTATGGGCACCTACACCTACATGAAAGGCGGCTTCCCCGGTGAAGACCTGCCCGGCGTCTATGATGCGCTGCCGTTCCTGGTCTCCAATGTCAACCGCAACCTGGGTTTTGAAAAGAATCCCGCTGACTTCATCAGTGTAAAAGGTAAAAAAGTGGTGGTACTGGGTGGTGGCGACACCGCCATGGACTGTAACCGCACCTCCATTCGCCAGGGCGCCAGCAGCGTGAGCTGTGCTTACCGCCGCGACGAAGAGAATATGCCCGGTTCCAAGCGCGAAGTGGCTAACGCGCGTGAAGAGGGCGTGCAATTCCTGTTTAACCGTCAGCCGGTGGAAGTCGTCGGCAACGGCAAAGTGGAAGGCGTTAAAGTAGTGACTACCCAACTGGGTGAGCCGGACGAGAAGGGCCGTCGTCGCCCTGAAGTCATACCTGGTTCTGAAGAAATTCTGCCTGCCGACGTAGTGCTTATCGCCTTCGGTTTCCGCCCCAGCCCAGAGGCCTGGTTTGAGACTAACGGCGTTAAAACCAATGACTGGGGCGGTGTGATTGCGCCTGAACAGCAGCAGTTCAAGTTCCAGACCACCAACCCCAAAGTTTTCGCCGGTGGTGACATGGTGCGCGGTTCTGACCTGGTGGTAACTGCCATCTGGGAAGGTCGCGAAGCCGCAAGTGGTATTTTGGATTACCTTGGTGTCTAATCGCCGCTGCGATTGTTTGCCTTAGATGACAAGCTCTGCTTTTGATGACAAGCCCCGCATTTGCGGGGCTTGTGCTTTAAAGATCCCGCTGGGGATTAGAGGATTCTCGAATGACTGAATTGAAGAACGACCGTTTTCTCCGCGCACTGCTGCGTCAGCCGGTCGATGTGACTCCCGTATGGATGATGCGCCAGGCCGGCCGCTATCTGCCCGAGTACCGCGCTACCCGCGAGCGCGCCGGCGATTTTATGGGGCTGTGTACCAATCCCGAATTGGCCTGTGAAGTGACCCTTCAGCCGCTCGAGCGCTACCCGCTGGATGCCGCCATTCTCTTTTCCGACATTTTGACTATCCCCGATGCCATGGGCCTGGGGCTGTATTTTGAAACTGGCGAAGGACCTAAATTTAAAAAGCCGGTGCGCACCGAGGCGGAAATCCAGGCGCTTAAAGTGATAAATCCTGAACAGGATTTGCCCTATGTGATCAATGCGGTAAAAACTATTCGCCGCGAACTTAATGGTCGTGTGCCGTTAATTGGTTTCTCCGGCAGCCCCTGGACCCTGGCTACCTATATGATCGAAGGCGGCTCCAGTCGCGACTTCCGTCGCGCCAAAGAGATGCTTTACAACCAGCCGGAGCTGATGCACCAGCTGTTAACTGTGCTGGCCGATTCAGTAACTGCGTACCTGAATGCGCAAATCCTTGCCGGCGCCCAGGCGGTGCAGATTTTTGATACCTGGGGTGGCGCTTTGTCGCACGCGGCCTATCAGGAGTTTTCGCTCAACTACATGCAGAAAATCGTCGCCGGTCTGATCAAAGAGCATCAAGGGCGCCGTGTACCTGCGATTCTTTTTACCAAAGGTGGAGGCCAGTGGCTGGAGGTCATGGCCGCTACCGGTGCCGATGCTTTGGGGCTCGACTGGACCTGCGATATAGGCCAGGCGCGTGCGCGGGTTGGCGCCAAAGTGGCCCTGCAGGGCAATATGGACCCGAGCGTACTCTATGCCAAGCCTGAGCGCATTCGCGCTGAAGTGGCAGCCATTTTGGCCAGCTTTGGTGCAGGTGACGGCCACGTATTTAATCTCGGCCACGGTATCACCCCGGAAGTGGACCCAGCCAACGCCGGCGCTTTTATCGAGTGCATCCACGAGCTTTCCCGCCAGTACCATCAGGGCTAACACCGGCACCAGAGTCGCTCTCTGGTGCCAAGTCGTTTTCTTGATTACACTCTGTGCACATGCCTTGCTATTTTGGGATGAATCGCGCTGACCATAATTGAGCGAATAAGTGATAGGGCGCTCATATAACAAAATCAGCTTTTCTGATATTGTCTTGATACAGAGAACACCCTAAGGGCCGGACTCCCGGTCCCAGTCTATGGACGTATTAGGCACTACGGGGACAAAACGTGGGAATTAAACAGGTTAAAGTAGATGTCAATGAGCTAACCATTGGCATGTTCGTATCCGGCTTGGATAGACCCTGGTCGCAGACCCCATTCCCCCTGCAAGGTTTTTATCTTCGCGACCTTGGCGAAATCAATCAACTCAAAGCCCTGTGCAACCATGTTTATATCGACGTGGAAAAAGGCCGGGGTCCCATAGCGGCCAACCTCAAAACCCTCGGCGCATCTGGTGCCAAAGCCAAGCCCTCGGGACGTGAACGCTCCGGATCTTTTAACGAGCCAGTGGCTCCACTTAAAATTCAACGCGGACTTTACCGCGAGGTAGAACCCCTTCAAAAGGAAGTAAAACGCGCGCGCCAACTGCATCAAAAAGTGTATGACTCGGTGGTGGAAGTTGTTAAGCAACTGGAAGAAAACCAGTTGGAAGGGGCGTCACTGGGCGAGACAAAACGGGTCGCCAGTGAAATGGTGGACAGTGTGCTGCGCAACCCCGATGCCTTTACCTGGTTATCACGGGTGCAGGAAAAAGACGAATACACCTATAGTCACGCCGTGCGCTCTTCAGTCTGGGCGATCCTGTTTGGTCGTCACATTGGCTTGCCCAAGCGCGATTTGGATGTGCTGGCCATGGGTGTTTTGCTTAAGGACGTAGGCAAGGTAACCCTGGATGCAGAGCTAATCGCGAAACTGGAGCGCAGCGCCGAAGAGGAGCGCGAGTACGACTCCTTTGTTGAAGCGGGTTGCGAAATTCTACGTAAAACTCCGGGTGTTGAACCGCGTGTTATCAGTGTTGTAAAAACCCACTGCGAGCGGCTTAATGGCAGCGGCTTTCCGCAGGGGTTAGCCGGCGACAAGATTCCCTTGCTGGGCAAAATTGCAGGCATAGTGACTTATTACGATCATGTCACCAATCCGCGCGGTTCGCGTCACCCCATAGCGCCCTCCAAGGCCGTGGCCAAACTTTATGAGCTGCGCAATATCCAGTTTCAAGAGGAACTGGTGGTGGAGTTTATTCGCGCTATCGGGCTTTATCCCACTGGCACTTTGGTGGAGCTGAGCACGGGCGAAGTGGCGGTGGTTGTAGAGCAAAATTTTGAACGCCGCCTGAAGCCTAAAGTTATAGTGGTGCTCGACAGCTTTAAGAATCCACTCGACGAGTACCTGCTGCTCGATTTGTCGGAAGACGACAAGCGCAAGCAGGCACTGTTGGACAGCGGAAAAAAAACGCGCTATGAAATTGAAAAAATCGAAATAGCCCGCGACCTGGAGCCAGGTAGTTACGATGTCGATATCTCCGGAATTCGCGATCAATACCTGATGAAAACCGAGAAAAAAGGTCTGATGGCGTTACTCAGCAAATTTACTTCCAAAACCTGATCAGTTAACTCCTCAAAGCAGGCCGACAGTTGTCGGCCTTTTTCTTGCTCCAAACCTCTACTGATGGCGGCCACAAAGCCGTAAAATGCCCAAAATTTTTTGAGATAACAGCCTATGTTTGAATGGTTATACAGCCCCGAAGCCTGGGTTGCCCTGGCAACCTTAACTGCCCTGGAAATTGTGCTGGGGATAGATAACATTATTTTTATCTCGATACTGGTGGGGCGCTTGCCCGCGGAGCAGCGCAACTTTGCGCGCAGTACCGGCCTGGGTTTGGCGATGATCACCCGCTTGCTGCTGTTGTTTTCACTTACCTGGGTGATGGGGTTAACTGAGCCCTGGTT
>CBINKF010000030.1:0-11712 GCA_966251115.1 uncultured Cellvibrio sp. | reverse complement strand
GTAGGCACCGCTGTCGTCGCTATGGGTACCAACAAGCGCACTGAACTTTTTGTAAGTCATGCTTGCAGTCGCATAGGTATAGTTATCATCCGCCAGAATGTCACCTACACCCAAACGATACATCAAGCTGAAAGACAAATCGTCTGAAGCAGCCATGCCCAAAGTTACCGCAACGTCAGATACATCATCAAACCCCAGGGGCTCTGGAAGCGATGGGTACATATAAGTGGTGTAGTTCAGATCAACATTCACTGGACCCGCATCAAACTTATAACCAGCATAAAAATCATACTCAGTACCATTTACTGAGTCGCCAGAAGAGGCCCACAAACCGGCATAAGCACCGCCAGCACTTGCGCTTACATCAGCAATAACTGCTGGATCACCAGTACCAAGATCCAAACCCCTCCAGTAGTACATATTAGAAACGGCAACTGATGCAGCAGTTTCAACGGCGTGCGCCGCTGGGGCCATCAGACCAGCCATCGCAGACAGAGCTACAGCACCAGCAAGTAATTTTTGTTTCATCTTCATGAGTTCATCCTCTAGTTTTTGATAATCGTACTTGGTCTTGGAAAAGCTATTGATAAATCGCGCTAGCTTGATGGGGTTATTGCAGTTCCCAAGCCAATTTTATTTTTTCTTTAAAATTCAAATAATTACCAATTGAATACAAGATTGCATACTCATTTCGCTCAATGGTGGCGCACAAAAAAGGGGCATTTTAAATGCCCCCTTGCAAAGCTTGCGCACCAAAAACACTCACTTGTAGCGCAGCGTGTCGCGTCTTATCTCCTCTAGCTCCCGAATTAGCTCCTCATCCGGTCCCAGGCTGGATCTCAACATGCGCCCGAGAAGGCGTGTATCCACCTTGTCCAGCCAGCGGCGCAGCGGCAATCCGGTATAAACCATTAGCCCCAACAACACCAAACTGGCGCCGAGGTAACCGCTTGTACTCAACTGCTCTTCCGCTACCCAGGCGCCCAAAACCAAGGCTAACACCGGTGTAATTAAGGTGACCATGGACACGCTGGTCGCCGATAAATGGCGAAGAATATAAAAAAATAATGCTGCGCCAAGCAGTGAGCCGATAATGGCCAGATAGACTAGTGAGCCGCCCGACTTTTGTGAAATGCTGTGTGGTATTTGACCGTCCGCGACCAGCCACACCAACAACAAACCCGGCAGCGCGAGCAACAGTGATCCTGTTGCCTGATTAAACGCGCCTGCTGGCTGCTCGCCTCCCAGATGGGTAATTTTTTTAACCATTACGCTGCTCAAACTAAATAACAAGCCAGAGACAATTACCCCGAGCACTCCCAGCCCGGCATTTTTTTCTAGCGAAAACTGATGCTAATATATTACCGTCAAACCTTCAATCGATATCTGTAATGCAATAACACGTCTAGTCGAAAACGGATTTTCTTTTAGCAGAAAAAAGCTCATCACTCCGGTAAAAAATGGTGTGAGCGAAAACAACACCGCCACTAACCCGGAAGGAATAAATTTTGCCGACCAATAAATGATGGGCATATTGGGGAAAATAGTGAGCGATGCTGCGCCGTAAATTTTCCAGTGGCGAGCGAGCTGCAATGGTCGCGCAAAGAGCCAACCAACAACCAATGCCAAAGGCAATGCGAGAAGTGTGCGGCCGGTAGCCGCCGCAATAAAACTGAGACTGTCACTGCTCCACTTAATGGCCAGCGGTGTAGTCGCCCATATCAGAACTACTGATAAATACGCGAGAAAAACGGCCACGATAAGGCTCCTTGTTGGTTATCATGCAAGGCCTTCGCAGCAAAATTGGGCACCCTAAAAACACAGAGGCCGCAGTTTTTGCTGCGGCCTCTGGTAGAAGAATTTTTCTTTCGACTCTTACCTTTCGTCCGCCCAGAAACGCGCATAACCCACAAACCAAATGGCTCGCGGTGCGAATTTATTCATTAGGCAATGACGTTGGGACATGGATACAAATCCGGTGAGTTGAAAGAGGCTTGACTCTAATCCAATTTCTAAATACCCACAAGTTATTTCGTTATAATTTTTTGTCTTTAACATTTGTTCTATACTCGCGATAACTTTTTTGAAACCTAGGCCATGAAAATCTATTTAGTAGGCGGCGCCGTCCGCGACAAACTTCTGCATCGCCCTGTCACCGAAAAAGATTGGGTAGTTGTCGGCGCTTCGCCCGCGCAAATGCAAAACCTGGGCTTCACACCGGTGGGCAAAGACTTCCCGGTTTTTTTACACCCGGAAACCAAAGAGGAATACGCCCTGGCGCGCACCGAGCGCAAAACCGGCCAGGGCTATGGCGGCTTTAGTTTTTATTGCGGCGATGAGGTCAGCCTGAAAGACGATCTTATACGTCGCGACCTCACCATTAACGCCATGGCGGAAGATGAAGCAGGTAATATTATCGACCCCTATGGCGGCCAGGCAGATTTAAACGCCCGCCTATTGCGCCATGTGTCTAACGCGTTTGGCGAGGACCCGGTGCGCATATTGCGCGTTGCTCGCTTCGCTGCGCGCTACGCTCAACTGGGGTTTAGTGTTGCCTTTGAAACTCTGGCGCTGATGGAACAGATGGTGGAATCGGGTGAAGTCGATCATCTGGTGCAGGAGCGCATCTGGAAGGAAACTCAGCGCGCTCTGACCGAGCCCAACCCCGAGGTGTATTTTCAAATTTTGCGCCAATGCGGTGCCCTGGCGCGTTTAATACCCGAACTCAATGCACTTTTTGGGGTGCCGCAAAACCCCCAGCACCACCCGGAGGTGGACACTGGTATCCACAGTCTTATGGCGCTGCAACAGGCCGTTAAACTCAGCGCGGAGCCTATGGTCCGCTTTGCCACCCTGCTGCATGACCTGGGCAAAGGGGTTACACCGGCGGCTGAGTGGCCGCGCCATATCGGCCACGAAATACGCGGGCTTGCGCTGGTTAGCCGCGCCTGTGAGCGCCTGGGTGCCCCCAGGGAGTACCGCGAACTTGCCCTGCTGGTTGCCGAATGGCACACCCACTGCCACAGGGCTCTTGAACTCAAAGCGTCTACACTGTTAAAAACCCTGAACGCCACCGACGCCTTCCGCCGCCCCGAGCGCTTTGCGCTGTTTTTACTCAGCTGCGAGGCCGACGCGCGCGGACGCACAGGTTTTGAAAATCGCGCCTACCCGCAAGCCGATTTAATGCGCCAGGCCCTGCTAACTTGCCAGTCAGTATCGATCCCGGCGATTCAAGCCTTGGGGTTTAAGGGTAAGGACTTTGGCGACGAGCTCAATCGCCGCCGCCTCGAACAACTCAAAAATCTGGCCCAACCAGATGTATGACCACAACACCAACGCAAGAGAGACCTCATGAACCAAGACACCCCTAAGGTCGCCCTGGTGACAGGCGCCGCCAAACGCATAGGCGCAGAAATAGTGCGCCGCCTACACACCCAGGGTTACAACCTGATAGTTCACTACCACAAATCCCGAGCGCGCGCGCTGCAACTGGTAGAGGAGCTTAACGGCCAAAGACCGGGCTCGGCCCTGGCGCTGGCAGCCAATCTGGGCGACAGCCAGGCCATTGCCCAGCTTGCCAGCGACAGCATTGCCCACTGGGGGAGGTTGGATCTACTGATCAATAATGCCTCGAGTTTTTATCCCACACCGATAGGTGACGTTAGTGAAGGCATTTGGGATGATCTGTTTGCCAGCAATCTCAAAGCCCCCTTTTTTTTGGCGCAGGCACTGGCACCTGCACTTAAAGCGGTTGGCGGCTGCATTATCAATATTGCCGATATCTATGCCGAGCGGCCACTCGCCAACCACAGCATCTACTGCATCGCCAAAGCCGGCAATCAAATGCTTACCAAAACCCTGGCCAAGGAGCTCGCCCCGCAAGTGCGCGTCAACGGCATAGCGCCAGGCGCTATTCTGTGGCCGGAAAAAGAAGATGTTACCGACGATTTCAAAGCCAACCTGCTTGGGAAAACGCCGCTTCAGCAGCGCGGTAAAGCCGAGGACATAGCGCGCACCATTCTCTTCCTGGCACAAGATGCCCCCTATATCACCGGCCAGATTATTACCGTGGACGGTGGGCGCTCGCTCACAATCTAATTAACCCATCGGGGAGGGCAGATGATTCGCACACAACTTTGGCGCGAGGACGGAAACTGGCAATGCGGCGAGACCGAGTTGATTGACCAGTGGCGCAAGGATGAAAAATGCTTTATCTGGATTGATCTGCAGGGCGAGACGCCAGAGGCAGAGCGCGAATGGCTCCTAAGCCTCGGCTGTCACAGCCTGGCTGTGGAAGATGTGCAACGCTATCGCCACCCGCCCAAATACGAGCACTTTGACGATAACACTCTGATTCTCTATCGCGGCATCACCGAGTTTAATCAGGACCTCACCATCGAGCAGATGACCATCGCGCTCTTTGCTGGCAAGCGCAGCCTGATCAGCTGTCACGCGCGCAACTCCATGGCAATAAAGCACTATTGGGAAAATGCCCGCAGCGAAAACCTGCTAATCAGCCCCGGCCTGCTCGCCACGCGCATAATGCGCTTCTCGGTGGGACGCTATCTGGATGCGATTCTCGCCTTCGAGCCGCGCCTGACCGAGCTTGAAGACTCTATGCAGGAGCGCCCCAATGACGACACCATGCGCGAACTTATCGCCTATCAATCGCGCCTGCGCAAACTCAAACGTATTTTTAGTTACCACGAACGCATGATCGGCAATTTGCGCGAGGACGTTCCGGAAATGCTGATTGAGGAGGATGGTGACATCGAACACGCCATACAGGATTTGTACGAGCGCTGCGAGCGACTTCACGGCCTGTGCACCATGTACTACGAAATCTGTGGCGACCTGATTAACGGCTATCTGTCCATCACCTCGCACATGCTTAACGACACCATGCGTGTGCTGACGGTCATCACCGCCATTTTCGTCCCGCTTACTTTTATCGCTGGCATCTACGGCATGAACTTTGAGTACATGCCCGAACTGCACTGGCACTTTGGCTACTTTTACAGCCTGGGTGCGATGACGCTGGTGGCATTGTTGTTTGGCTGGGTGGCCTTTAAAAAGTGGCTTTAATTTGATGCGCGGGAAATAACGCGGCCGCGCCACTCAAAGTCTATTGGCCACAGCTGCTGCAAATTCTGGTCATAGGCTTGCCAGAGATCGCCGTAGCTTTGAAGCCAATGCGGGTGAAGTCGAGCCGGAGCAATTTCAGCAAGGGGTAAAAGTACAAAAGCGTTTTGGGTAATCTCCGCGCGCGGTAAGCTCACACCCGATTCTTCGCCGACAAAATCGCCATAAGTGAGAATGTCTATATCCAAAGTGCGCGGGCTAAATTTGGGGCCAGAGCGCTTGCGTCCATTGGCGTCCTCGATTTTTTTTAGGGTGTCAGAGAGCTCACCAATACTCAGTTGCGTTTGCGCCCCCACCACCAGATTAAAAAAGTTGCTGCCATCAAAGCCGACCGATTTGCTCTCGTATACAGAGGAAATTTGCAGTTCGCCGCAAAGCCCCGCCAGCGCATCCAGGCCAGCGGCAATATGTTTATGGCGCTCGACGTTACTGCCCAGGCTTAAATAAATTTGCACCATTTTCGCTTTCATCTTGGGCATCAGGCTCCAGGCTTTTCGCCGCGCTCGATCACCAGACCTACATCGCGCGCACCGCGCACCGCGCCCGGCTTGCTTAAACGCAAGCGCAGCCAGGGCACCTTAAACTCTTCGCGAATCAGCTTGGCCAACTCTTCTGCCAGGGTCTCCACCAGCAGCGCATTACGTCCCTCGACATAGCTGATCAAACGTTTGGATACTGCCTTGTAATTGAGCGCATATTGAATATCGTCAGTCGCCGCCGCCTGGCGAATATCAGTCGCCATTTCCAGATCGATACTCACCGTCTGACGCACCTGCCGCTCCCAATCGTAAATGCCGATAATGGTGTCTATGCGCAGATCGCGGATGTAAACAATATCCATAGGGAAAAGGCCTTAATAAAAAAACAAAAAATTACAGCGGTGGCAGGCTATCGAGCGGCCAGCGAGCTTTGACATTAATCGGCAGGTCTTCGCGCTGGCCGGCGAGCCGGCGCTGGCAACCGGCATAGGCGATCATGGCGCCATTGTCGGTGCAAAACTCGTGGCGCGCATAAAAAACCTTTGCGCCGATTTTGGCCAATTCAGTATCCAAGTCTGCGCGCAGTTTTTTATTGGCCGAAACACCACCGGCAATCACCAGGGTTTTCATTCCGGTCTGCTCCAGGGCGCGCTTGCACTTGATCACCAGGGTATCCACCACGGCGGCCTGGAAGCCAGCAGCAATATCCGCACAGGTTTGATCGTCGGGCAGACCATTGGCTTGTTTGTTTTGGTTGACGGCGGTAAGCGTGGCGGTTTTTAAGCCGCTAAAACTGAAATCCAGACCGGGGCGATCCACCATGGGCCGCGGGAACCTAAAGCGGCTCGCATCACCCTGCTCCGCCAGCTTGGCAATTTGCGGGCCGCCAGGATAATCCAGGTCGAGCATCTTGGCCGCCTTATCAAAGGCCTCGCCGGCGGCATCATCTATAGATTCACCCAGCAGCTGGTACTCACCTATGGCATCCACTTGCACCAGTTGGGTGTGACCGCCAGAGACCAAGAGTGCGACAAAGGGAAACTGCGGCGGCGACACTTCCAGCATAGGGGCCAATAAATGGCCTTCCATATGGTGCACGCCAATTGCAGGCACTTGCCAGGCATAAGCCAGCGAGCGACCAAAGGCGGCACCCACCATAAGCGCACCAATCAAGCCAGGACCAGAGGTATAGGCAATGGCATCTATATCCGTACCACTGGAGCCAGAGGCTTCCATCACTTCATTAATCAACGGCAACAGCTTGCGCACATGGTCGCGCGAGGCCAGCTCGGGCACCACGCCACCGTATTCCGCGTGCAGGGCAATTTGGCTATAGAGACGATGGGCCAGGAGGCCGCGCTCGCTATCGTAAACCGCCACACCGGTTTCATCGCAGGAAGTTTCCAACCCAAGGACTCGCATAAAGACTCGCCATTAACACGCCAGAATAAAAGATAGAACCTGGAATCTGGCGATTAAACAACCAGGCAGACTCAGGGGGCGCCTATAATAAAGGCTCAACCCCGGCATAACCAGAAGCAGATTCTCCCATTTTGGCGTTTGGCTAAGGTTGCAGCCCCGGGGAGAAGTGTATAGAATCCGCACCCCTCGGACAGCCGCCGACAGCTTTTTGCTGCTCTGACCCAGGCAGTTCAACCAAGACATCATTTTTGAACAACAGGTACCCACATGCCTTCAGTAAAACTTAAAGAAAACGAACCTTTTGACGTAGCTCTGCGCCGCTTCAAGCGCGCCTGTGAAAAAGCTGGCATTCTGGCCGACGTACGCGCTCGCGAGTGCTACGAGAAGCCCACCACCGTACGTAAGCGTCAAGCGGCTGCCGCCGTTAAGCGTCACGCTAAAAAAGTACAGCGCGAATCCAAAAAGTTTACCCGCTTGTATTAATCGGCTGGTAAGCCTGTTAAATCGTCACCCGACCTTTTGACAGCCTGCGAGTTAACTTGTGGTACCTCCAATAGAGTCGACTATGAGCAACACATCGCTGAAAGACCGCATAAATGATGCCTTGAAAACCGCGATGCGCGCTAAAGAGAAAGAGCGCGTCGCGGTTTTACGTCTTGTTATGGCGGAATTCAAACGCATTGAAGTTGACGAGCGCATCGCGGTGGACGACACCCGCGCCCTCGCCCTGCTGGACAAAATGGTCAAGCAGCGCCGCGACTCGGAACAACAATACCGCAATGCCGGTCGCGCCGAACTGGCCGAGCAGGAAGCCTATGAAATAGGCGAAATCTCTGCCTTTTTACCTGCCGCCCTCAGCCCGGCCGAACTCGACGCCATTGTCAGCCAGGCCATTGTCGATGCCGGCGTGAGCGAAGCGCGCGACATGGGTAAGGCCATGGCCTTGATTAAACCCCAGGTCCAGGGCCGCGCCGATATGAGTGAAGTCAGCAAACTGCTCAAAGCCAAAATTTCCGGCTAACTGGCCCGCCCCTCGGCGGCTATACTAGCCAGCCTCATTCACCGTTGAATTGACCTGTTTGCATGGCTGGCCTAATCCCGCAAAGCTTTATTGACGATCTACTCGACCGCGTCGATATAGTCGACGTGGTGGATACCCGCGTCAAACTCAAGCGCACCGGTAAAAACTACAGCGCCTGCTGCCCCTTCCACGAAGAGAAAACTCCCTCGTTTACCGTTAGCCCGGAAAAGCAGTTCTACTACTGCTTTGGCTGTGGCGCCAGCGGCAACGCCCTGGGTTTTGTCATGGATTACGAGCGCCTCAGCTTCCCCGAGGCCGTGGAGCAACTGGCGCGAGTGACCGGACTGGAGGTGCCGCGCGAGGTCCAGAGTGAAGCCGAGGTTAAGCGCGAGCAGGAAAAGAAAAGCATCTACAGCCTGCTGGAAAAAGCCGATCAGTTTTACCAGCAGCAACTGCGCCATCACCCCAGCAAGCAGATGGCGGTCAGCTACCTCAAAGGTCGCGGCCTGGACGGCAAAACCGCCAAAGCCTATGGCGTCGGTTTCGCCCCGCCCGGCTGGGACAATTTACTGAAAGCCCTGGGCCAAAAGGATGACGACAAGCACCTGCTGATTCAGGGTGGCATGCTCATTCACCAGGAGCAGGACAAAAAGCTCTACGACCGTTTTCGCCACCGCATCATGTTCCCCATCCGCGACCTGCGCGGGCGGGTTATAGGCTTTGGCGGGCGGGTGCTGGGCAACGACAAACCCAAATACCTCAACTCGCCCGAAACCCCCGTATTCCACAAAGGCCAAGAACTCTACGGCCTTTACGAGGCGCGCCTGGCCTACCGCGAACTGCCAAGACTGCTTGTGGTTGAAGGCTATATGGATGTGGTGAGCCTGGCCCAATTTGGCATCAACTACGGAGTTGCCACCCTGGGCACCGCCTGCGGCCCGGATCACCTGGAAAAGGCCTTTAAATACACCAGCGAAGTGGTGTTTTGCTTTGATGGCGACAAGGCCGGGCGCAGCGCGGCCCTGCGCGCCCTGGATGCATCACTGGAAGCCATGAGCGACGGGCGCACGGTAAAGTTTTTGTTTTTACCCGAAGGCGAAGACCCGGATACCCTGGTGCGCCAAACCGGTCCGGAAAAGTTCGAACGCATGATCGAGCTGGCGGTGCCGCTGGAGGATTATTTATTTGATGCCGCCGCCGATGGTCTCAATATTCGCACCCTGGAAGGCCGCGCCAAATTCAGCAAGCGCGCTGCGCCCCTGCTTGATCGCCTACCCAAAGGTGTGTTTCGCGAACTCATGTTTGAAAGCCTGGCCACCCGCACTGGCCTGAGTCGCAACCTGCTGCAGGACCTGATCAGCCAGAGCGACAAAAGCGAAAGCATTATTCCCAAGGAACAACCTGTCGCCCACAAAAGTGCCGATGAACTGCCCGTACAAGTGGCATTGCCGCGCCGCGACCAGCCAATTCGTGAGTTTCAGGCTAGCGGGCTTCAAGCCCAACTGACAACGTCAAATCGACCCGGACATCACCAGCACCAACACCAGGACCCCAATAGGCCACCAGCCAATTACCTGCCGCCGGATCAGGCTGTCGATTACGCTGTTTACGAACACTATGGTCAAGCGCAGGAAGCGCCACCGGCCAACTACGAAACAGTCTACGAGCGCCAGGAGCGCAAACATCGCGAACTCGCCAACCCAAGCAGCAAAGGCGGCTTTACCCCTGGCCACCACCCCAGCCGCTACCTGATGCCGCCGGCACAAAAGGCCCTGGCGCTGCTGCTCAGTCACACAGAACTGGCAGCACTGGAGCCGAACCACGAGATCTGGCTAGCGCAGACCGATCACTATCAGTTGATGCTGGGGCGACTACTTAAGGTGTTACACGAGCGCCCGCATTACAATTTGTCACATTTGATTGGCTATTGGCGCGGGGTTTATGGTGCAGAGAATACCGAATTACTGGCCAGCATTGCCGGCCACGACCTACTGCAAGCGACCAGCGCCCTGACCCAGCCACGCCAGGACAAGCCAGCCAAAGCCGATTACGACACTCAAAGCGCGTTTCGCGCCGCGCTGGACAAGCTGCGTTTACAGCATGTTCACAAAAAGAGCGCAGAATCCCTGGCCAAAATCAAAAGTGCCGACTTTAATCAACTGACCAAAGAAGAGCGCGAACAGCTGGTGCGCCAAGCCCTGGCCAACAAGCTCAACACTCCCTCTGACGAGGGCTAACCCTAAGCTCGCGGAGGCGAACCCCGGGGGTAAAAAAGGGTCAAACAGATCGCAAAGCCCGCGCCCAGCGTAGAATCCATCACGGCATCTGGAGTATAATCCCGCGCTTTGCATTTCACTCACTCAGGTTTTATAGGGTCACGAATGTCCGACGACGTCCAACAGCAACAGTCTCGCATTAAAGAGCTGATCGCCCGCGGTAAAGAACAAGGCTACCTCACTTACGCCGAGGTAAACGATCACCTGCCCGAAGACATCTCGGATCCGGATCAGGTTGAAGACATCATTCAGATGATTAACGACATGGGTATCCGCGTATACGAAACCGCGCCCGATGCCGATACCCTGTTGATGACCGATGGCGACTCAGCCGCCGACGAAATCGCCGCCGCTGAAGCCGCTGCCGCCCTGGTAGCAGTAGAGACAGAAACCGGTCGCACCACCGACCCAGTGCGCATGTATATGCGCGAAATGGGTACCGTAGAGCTGCTCACCCGCGAAGGCGAAATCGTTATTGCCAAACGCATCGAAGAAGGTGTGCGCGAGCTGATGCACGCCCTCGCCTACTGGCCGGGTGCGGTTGAGCAAATCCTCAACGAATACTCACTGGTCGCCAAAGAAGAGCGCCGTCTGGCTGACGTAATTATCGGCTGGCTCGACCCCATTGAAGACATCCCCTCCGCCAGCAGCGATGACAGCGAAGAGGCGGAAATACCCGTAGCGGCCAGCGGTGGCAAAAAGGCCGAGGCGGACGACGAGGAAGAAGAGGAAGGTGGCGACGAGGAAGAGGAAGCGGTATCCGGGGTAGACCCGGAAGAAGCCCGCGCCCGCTTTGAAGAGCTGCACAAGCAATTTGAAAAAGCCACCAAAGCCCTGGCCAAGAGTGGTTACGGCAGCAAAGCCGCCGAGAAAGAACTGGCCGCCCTGGGTGACCTGTTCAAGTTCTTCAAGTTGCCCGCGCGCCAATTCGACCCAGTATACAACAAGGCGCGCGCGACCCTGGATGCTATCCGCCGCCACGAGCGCCGCGTGATGGACCTCTGCTGCCGCAAAGGTCAATTGCAGCGCAAAACCTTTATCAAGGAATTCCCCGGCAACGAAACCAACCTGGACTTCCTTAGCGACCTGCTCAAAGGCAAGGTAGATAACGCCGAAAAACTGCGCGCCGTTCTACCCGAAGTACAAGCCGAACAGCAATTGCTGGCACAGCTGGAAACCGAAACCGGTCTCAGCCTGGCCGTCATCAAGGACATCAACCGCCGCATGTCCATTGGCGAAGCGCGCGCCCGTCGCGCCAAAAAGGAAATGGTCGAAGCCAACCTGCGCCTGGTTATTTCTATCGCCAAAAAGTACACCAACCGCGGCCTGCAGTTCCTCGACCTGATTCAGGAAGGCAACATCGGCCTGATGA
>CBINKF010000029.1:0-11740 GCA_966251115.1 uncultured Cellvibrio sp. | reverse complement strand
AAGAGATCAACTATTCAACATTAATCGCTGTCGTCATCGGGTGCGGGTAAATGGCTGGGCGAGATTGTTTTGTGTTGGGTGAGTTTGTCAACGGGTGCCAGTATGGACTCTTGCTCCAATTGCCAGCCTGCGGCAGCGCAAAGCTGCTGCATCATAAGCTGGATCTGGCTGCGCGCCAATTGCGGCAAATCACTTTCGCGGGCTTTTTCCTGCATCAGCTTTTTGGCTTCGGCCAAAATCGCGGTGTAATCTTCATTATCAAATTTATTGAGTAGCCCCTGATTAATATCGTAAAACTTGTAGTCGATATCTGTGGCTAAAATTTCTGGTTCGGGAAAGCTCTCTACCACCAGCTCGCGTTTGGTGTAATCACGGCGAAAGCGCATTTTGGCAAAGTCATAACCTACTGAGACCTTGGCTTTGGCAATTACCAGCGCCTTACTGTTGGTTTTAAAAATACCCAGGAAGGCACGCTTAGTGTTGTGGTCGTAAATTTCGGTGAAATAGCCCTCTGCCAATACCAGCTTAAAAACTTTTTCAATACGCTCCAGCAGTATCTGCGACTCCTCGGTGACGTCGCGCCCGGATTGTTGACGTTTGCGGCTGTTATACCAGCTCACCGCTTGCCAACCGGCGAGGGCGCCCACCAGCATAGCAACCAGCATGTAAAATCCATCCATCCATCACACCCTTATTTAATCGATTATGCGCGTTAACCAGCATTAAACCGCCAGCATATTCACTTACACCCGGTTTTGGCTAGCATCCAAACCTTCCCCATGGCCACGCGGTTCAAGTCCAAACTTAAAAGTTTTCAGTTTGACCCGGGTCTCCTTGAGGTAAAATGCGTGCCTGACATTATAGCCTTGAACGTCCAATGCCTTCAGATCTACGTCTCATCCCCCTCGCCTATCAACCCGATAGCACTGCCTGGTTTTGCGCGATTCGCCAATTGCCTCGGCCTGTCTGGCTGGACTCCTGTTTTCATGGCAGCCCCTATGGCCGTTTTGACCTGCTCGCAGCAGCGCCGCTCTACACACTCGAAACCTTGGGTGATTTAACCCGCATCAGCGCCTCGAACGGGTTGATTGAAGAGTCTTCAGCCGACCCTTTTTTACTGATTAAGCATTATCTTCCTGAGCTGGATCTAACGCCCCAAGGCCTTAATCCAGCAAACCCTGGGCTGCCTTTTTATGGCGGTGCCCTGGGCTATTTTGGTTATGATCTGGGGCGGCGCCTGGAAACCTTGCCTGCCAGGGCTGTTCAGGATATTGAACTACCTGATATGGCACTGGGAATCTATCCCTGGGCCATTATTCAGGACCACCAGCAAAAGACAGCCTATTTGGTTATCAACCAGGCCTTGGTATCAGCATCTCGCGAACCTGCTTATAACTTTTTGCAAATTGAACAGATTTGCCAACTGGCACCGGAGCAGGCCTGGTTCCACGACTTAAACCAATACTTTAATAAACTTGAAAAGTTCAAGTTAATCAAAAACTTCCAAAGTAATCTTAAAGTAAATGAATATCATAGTGCCCTAGCAAAAATCCAGGAGTACATACTGGCCGGAGACTGCTATCAGGTGAACTTCGCGCAGCGCTTTAGCACCCACTTTCAGGGTGATGCGCTGCTTGCCTACCTGCATTTGCGCCAGTTACTGCCCTCGCCTTTTGCCGGATTTATGCCGTTGGAACAGGGGGCGATTCTCAGCCTTTCACCGGAAAGGTTTATTCAGGTTGAGGGCACGCGAGTGGAAACCAAGCCCATCAAGGGCACTATTAAGCGCGGTGCAAGTGCGCAGGAGGACCGGGCCAATGCCCAGTGGCTGGTGGCCAGTGCAAAAAATCGCGCCGAGAATGTGATGATTGTGGACCTGTTGCGCAACGACTTGAGCAAGCATTGCGCTGAGGTTGAAGTGCCCAGGCTGTGCGAGCTGCAGAGCTTCGCCAATGTCCATCATTTGGTGAGCACAGTAACCGCCCGCTTGCGCCCTGGCGTAAGCCCCATAGATGTATTGCGCGATGCCTTCCCAGGCGGCAGCATTACCGGCGCCCCCAAGATTCGCGCTATGGAGATTATTGAAGAGCTGGAGCCGAGTCGCCGCTCAGTCTACTGCGGCAGCCTGGGTTATATCAGCTGTCACGGTCACCTGGACACCAGCATCGCCATTCGCACCATGGTGTGTGATCGCGAGCAAATCCACTGTTGGGGTGGCGGAGGTATTGTCGCCGACTCTGACGCCCAGGCTGAGTACCAGGAATCTTTGGCAAAGGTGCAATTGTTGATGGATGGCCTGGGTCAGGTGAAAACCTCCGGGGCCAGCAAAAGCGATTGAATTCTGCCAGATTGCGCGCAATAATCGCCATGTCAACGTTGTCAATAGCATCTGAAGCCGCGCCTGATTTCTAGGACCGGTTATCGGCACAATAATTAAGTTGGCCACCCAAGTGCTGACCTAAACCGTCCAGCCACTTATTCGCAAGCAAGTGAGACAGACCAGAGGCTGCAGGATTGCCCCTTTGCTCCCTATTCTGGCCATGCCGGAGAAACTTCACTGTCACACGGGCTATAACAATGAAAAACCTGATTAAACTCCTGGCAATCCCGAGTGTGCTTGCCAGCTCGCCGCTTTGGGCGGTCGATTGCACTAACCTCCCCCAATATCAAATGGGCTCAGCCTACGCCGCCGGCGCGCAGGTTAAAAACCTGGGCAGCGCTTTTAAGTGTGATGTTGGCGGTTGGTGCAGCCTGAATAGCGATGCCTATGCGCCCGGTTCAGGCTGGGCCTACAGCTACGCCTGGACCAATCTCGGCGCCTGCGCTACGGGCAGTGCCAGCTCCAGCAGCCAATCCTCTGTACAATCTTCGATTCAATCCTCCGTTCAATCATCAGCGACCTCATCTATTTCCAGCTCGAGCAAGTCTTCCAGTTCGAGTAAAACTTCCAGTTCAGCCAGCTCCAGTTCCAGCAAGGCGTCGTCCGTAAGCTCTTCGGTTTCCAGCGCTTCCAGCCAGGCCTCAACAGGTGGAAGTTGCGCAGCACCTACCTATGTGGCCGGCACCAGTTACAGCCAAAACCAGACGGTGAGCAACCTGGGGCACGAATATTCCTGCCAGGTTCCCGGTTGGTGCTCCTCCAGCGCAGCCTGGGCCTATGCGCCAGGTTCAGGAACCGCCTGGCAAAGTGCCTGGTCGGATCTGGGAAGTTGCGGGCTCGCGTCCAGCTCTGTGGCCAGTTCCAGCTCGGTAACCAGCAGTTCGAGCAACAGCTCCAGCTCCTTAGCGGTAAGCAGCTCTTCGGTTAGCAGCAATTCTTCAGTAGCGAGCAGCTCTTCTGTCGCCAGCAGCAGTGGTAGCTGTAGCATTCAAGCCCTGCCCGGCGGCGGATACAGCATGTGCAAATCTGATTTGGATGCTGCAGAGGCTGCGCTTACTTCCGCCCCCCTCTACACTCAGGTGAAAGCCTCTATCCAAACGCGCGATAACAATACTGTGGATGCCATAGTGCCTTTGGCGGTTTCCAACCCGGACAACGTCAAGCGCGTGGAAAGCATCGTCAGCGAGCAACAGTGGGCTTATTTATTCCCGGTTTCCAATACCGCTTATTCTTACATTCGCTTCCTGCGCGCCGTGGGCAAATTCAAGGGGTTCTGCGCAACCTATGGCGACGGTCGCGATTCAACGGCGATTTGCCGCAAATCCCTGGCCACCATGTTTGCTCACTTCACCCAGGAAACTGGTGCGCACGCTAATAACTGGGCCGAGCCCGAATGGCGCCAGGGCCTGTATTTTGTACGCGAAGCCGGCTGCTCAGATAGCGGTAGCGGCTGTGGTTACAACTCTGAGTGCTCGGCATCCAACTGGCAGACTGAAATTTGGCCCTGCGGTAAAAATGCCGATGGCAGTTTTGTAAAATACTATGGCCGCGGCGCCAAGCAACTCAGTTACCACTACAACTACGGGCCTTTCTCCCAGGCCATGTTTGGCGACGCCAGGGTGTTGCTGAATGATCCGGATCAAGTGGCAGAGAGCTGGTTAAATGTGGCCTCAGCGGTATTTTTCTTTGTGTACCCGCAATCGCCCAAGCCCAGTATGCTGCACGTTATTGATGGCACCTGGCAGCCCAATGCAACTGACCAAGCGGCAGGTATCCAGGCCGGCTTTGGCGCTACCATCAATATCATCAACGGCGGTATTGAATGTAACTCGGGTGTGGACAAACCCCAGGCGCTTAACCGCATTGCCTACTACCAACAATTCTCCAATTATTTGAACAGTCCAATTCCCGCCAGCGAGAAACTTGGCTGTACCGATATGGCACCATTCAGCACCTCAGGCGCTGGTGCCTTGTTAATTTATTGGGATCAGGATTGGAGTTACAACGCCAATAATCCTGGCGGCGGAACTTTTGCCTGTAAAGGTGTTGGTTATCAAACCGCTTATAGCGCCCTAGTAGAAGGCGACTATCAAAAATGCGTGCAAAAATACTTTGATGTGCGCGAGGTTAAATAGCGGTAACTGGGTTTTAGCTGGATAACCTTGCATCCAGATTGGGGCAGCTTTGGCTGCCCTTTTTATTGGACACACGATCAAGGTTATTGGCACGATCAAGGCGTTAACAGGCAACGCTTAACGCAAGTTTGCTATAGTGCCGCCACTAAAGATTACAACCATTGCGAGGAGAAAGAGAATGTTGATTCAAAACCACCAGGTGGACCTGAACACACCTACTGGCACTATGCGCTGCTATGTCTATCGCCCGAAAGAGAGTGAGCCAACGGCGGCGAAAAAATACCCCGCCATTATTCTGTATTCAGAGATTTTCCAGCAGACCTCACCTATTCGCCGCAGCGCACAGATTATGGCTGGCCATGGTTTTATTGTGCTGGTGCCTGAAGTTTTCCACGAGCTAAACACCATAGGTACAGTGCTGGGTTATGACGACGCCGGTCGCGATAAAGGCAATGCCGACAAGGTGGCGAAACATTTGGAAGCCCATGATACAGACACTCAAGCCATGGTGGATTATGTAAATACTCTGCCCTATTTCAATGTCAAGCTGGGCGCTATGGGTTTTTGCTTAGGTGGAGGGCTGGCCTACCGCGCCGCCATGCACCCAGCGGTATCTGCCACCAGCTGCTTTTACGGCACAGATATTCACAACGGCATGACGCCGTCACAACCGGGTAACGATAGCCTTACCCGCACCACCCAAATTCGCGGCGAGTTGCAAATGATTTGGGGTAAACAGGACCCGCATATTCCCGCCGAAGGGCGCGCGCTGGTGTATAAAAATTTAGTGGAGAAAGGCGTTAACTTCACCTGGCACGAATTTAACGGTGTGCATGCGTTTATGCGCGATGAAGGCGACAGATACGACGCCGAACTGCAACTGCTCGGCTATCAAATGGCGATTGGTCTTTTCCGTCGCTGTCTGTATTAAGAGCTGCCTGCATTAAGGCGCTGCCTGTATCAATTTGTTGCCAAAAAACGCTGACACATTAAACAGACGGCGTTAATGGCAGCTGATGCGCAAAATATTTCAACAGAGTAAGCGCCAGTGCCGTGGCGGGCCGATTCGAATTTTAGGTTTTATCATCAGTCGGCATCGGATTCTGCTCTACACCTGGCAGCGGCGATTCAGCAGCAGAGGCTGCAGAATCCGATTGACGGCTAGGTGTGGAGTGCTGCTGCAGCCGCTGCCGTTCATGTTCATCGCGGCGACGGCTATAAAGGTTTCCGCCCGCCATTATCAGGGTGCTCAAAAGAACTACCAGCATCAGCGCTGCGGAGGAGATTTTTTCAATATGCAGGGTGCTGGGCAGCGACAAAAACAGTAGTACGGTAATCAGCCCGCGAGGCGCAAACCAAAACTCGATGCTGGTGAATTTGCCAAAGAGCGCTTTGGTGGTAATAAGTCTGGGAATAAAAATACAAGCCAACACCAATAGCGCCACGCCCCACGCATAAATATCACCAAATTGAGCCAGCGGCGTTGAATACCCCAGAAGGATAAAAAAGAAGGCGCGCACCACAAAGGTAAATTCTGCAGTCAAGTGTTTAAAGCTATCCAGCTCTTCGTCAAACCAGTGATCGTAAATTTTATGCCACAGCGGCACACGTTTTAATAGGCCGTGATTATTTAGAAACAAGCCCACCACCAGAATCATCACCAGGGGCGCCAGGTGCAGGAGTTTGCCCGCCGCGTACAAAAAGGATAAGCCAAATATCATGGGCAAAAAACGCACGTGGTGAGTGGCGCGACTAATTAACCAGTAGAGACCAACGGCAAAAAATAAACCGACAACAATGGAAATACCGATTTGGCTGGCAGCAGAAATAGTGGTTGAACCTAAGCCGCCTTTATTTTCGAGCAGGGTGTAAAAAAGCATCACCCCAAGGATGTCTGAAAGCGAGCTTTCGTATACCACAAACTCCTTTTGGCGCGCTGCGAGTGATGCGGCAGCCGGAATTGCAACCGCGCTACTAATAACGGCAAGCGGTGTGGCGTAAATCCAGGCTTTTAACCAATCCAGATGCAGCAGATAAACAAAGCAGCAGGCCATTAAACCCGCGGTAATGCCCAGCCCCAGAATAGCCGAACTCAGCGCTTTGGAAATGGTGCCGAGTTTGTCGCGCGCCAGCGTTAAATCCAGCGCGCCTTCCAATACAATTAGAATTAAACCCAGGGTGCCGAGGGTGGGGAGAATGACATCGACAAACTCTATGGCAATGCCAGCTTTATCGAGAAATAACCTCAGGCCTATACCAACCGCCAGAAGCAATACCACACTGGGGATATGCAATAATTTGCCGAGCAGGTCCAGCACATAGGAGCCGATAACCAATCCACTCAGCACCAGAATTAACCAGCTTGCATCCATGGCTTACCTCATCTGCAGGCGATGCCTTAAATATGGCTCGCAATATTAATTGGGTATTGGGCTATTTAAGCGGTCAGCGGAGCAGATGTCCACCTTAGCAAAACGGCAGGCTGTGCGGGCCTGCCGTTTTATACGCGCTGAAACTGATAAAAAACTAGAGGCTCAGCTCGCGGTTACTTGCTTTGATGAATTCTTTTTTCAGGTCTTCGTAGGTGTGAACGGCGGGGAACTGGGGGAATTGCTCAATCACATTTTGCGGTGCATGGAACAGAATACCCTGATCTGCTTCACCCAGCATGGTGGTGTCATTGTAGGAATCGCCAGCGGCGATAACGCGGTAGTAAAGGGTTTTAAGCGCAAGCACCGACTGACGCTTGGGATCTTTTTGGCGCAGCGTATAACCCGCCACCATGCCGCGCTCGTCAATATTCAAGCGATGGCACAGCAGTGTGGGAAAGCCCAACTGGCGCATCAGGGGTTGCGAGAATTCGTAGAAGGTGTCCGACAAAATAATCACCTGGAAGCGCTCGCGCAGCCAATCGACAAACTCCACTGCGCCATCCAGCGGCTTGAGAGTGGCGATAACATCCTGAATTTCCTTAAGTCCCAGTTTGTGTTCTTCAAGAATACGCAGGCGTTGTTTCATTAACACATCGTAATCTGGAATATCGCGGGTGGTGGCTTTGAGCGCTTCAATGCCGGTGACTTTGGCAAACTCAATCCAGATTTCCGGTACCAGAACGCCTTCCAAATCCAGACATGCAATTTCCACAACAACCTCCAAGAGTGATTAAAAGGTGAACAGGCTGGCGGCGGGCGCTGCATTAATTTACCCAGGCCGAACCCGACAAAACGGCGGCAATCTACCTGTTTTAGCCATTTAAATCAAACCTCGGCCTTATAACCGGATCGCCTGTTAAGACCGGCAAATGTCATTAGTCCAAAGCGCCCTGCTCTGCTATCCTTTCGCGCCAAAACCGTGAGCCAAGATGTTTTCTGTGTAGATGAAAATATCCATCCATTTAAAGTGAGCCAACTCCATGACCGAGCAGACAATTTCGGTGGTAGACCTGGAAGCCAAGCTGCAACAGGAAAGCCCGCAGAAAATCCTGAAATACGCCCTTAGCCAATACGACAACATCGCCATATCTTTTAGTGGCGCAGAAGACGTTGCCCTGATTGAGATGGCCCGCAATTATCGCCCCGATGTGCCGGTGTTTTGTCTGGACACCGGCCGTTTGCATCCAGAAACCTACCGTTTTATCGATAAGGTAAGAAAACATTACGGCATAAAAATTGATGTTATCTCGCCCGATGGCGAAGCCGTGCGCAAGCTGGTGGGTGAAAAAGGCCTGTTCAGTTTTTATGAGGATGATCACAAAGAGTGCTGCGGTATTCGCAAGATCGAACCCCTGCGTAAAAAGCTGTTGACCCTGGATGCCTGGATTACCGGGCAGCGCAAGGATCAAAGCCCTACCCGTGCCGAAATCCCCGTTATTCAAAACGATGCCCTGTTTGCGCGCCCGGGCGAAACTCTGACCAAATTTAACCCCCTGGCCAACTGGTCATCCAAAGAGGTGTGGGATTACATTCGCTTGTGCGAAGTGCCTTACAACGAACTGCACGAGCGCGGCTTTGTATCCATTGGCTGCGAGCCCTGCACTCGCCCCATCGCCCCTGGCCAGCACGAGCGCGAGGGTCGCTGGTGGTGGGAGGAAGCCACCAAAAAAGAATGCGGTTTACACGCGGGAAATGTGCAGGGCTAACGCAGACCATTAGCGCCACACACAAGGCCTTAGAGTTAAGGCCTTGTCTTTCTTAATGGTCTTTCTTAATTGCCTGCCTAGCTTCTCTTTGTATAGCCATTTAATTTCCACGCGCTCCTGCATCAGCTGTCAGCGCCCATTCGGGTAATCCGCCCCTGCATCTGGCTGCTGTTGATGCACTTCATAAAAAGATGATGCTCTTGTGATACTTTCGTGAAGATTGGCCCGCGCCAAGCGCGCAAGCTGGTGTTGTCCCATTCAACAACAGGAGCTTGCCATGAAATCAAAACTATTCCTCGCCCTACTCACGCTCACCAGTAGCTCCAGCCTTTGGGCTGCCAGTTACAGCGTGGAGGTTCAGAACGTTACCCGCGGTGTATATTTCGCGCCCCTGCTGGTGTCTGCCCATACCGCTGACGCCAAGTTATTTACCCTGGGTAGCCAGGCCTCAGTCAACCTGCAAAGCCTGGCGGAGAGCGGCAATATTACCGGGGTAAGTGCGGACCTGGCTGCAGCCAGCGCCAACAATGTCATGAATCCTGCGGGCGGGTTACTCGCGCCCGGAGCGACCACCACTGCCGACCTGGGTGAACCTGACGCGGGCAACGATTACCTGACAGTGATCGGCATGATTGTGCCCTCCAACGACGGGTTTATCGCGTTAAATACCATCCCCCTCCCTACCGAGCCTGGCACCTATGTATATATGCTTAACGGCTATGACGCCGGCACCGAGGGCAACGATGAAATTCGCGGTAGTGGCTCTCCTGGCGCCCCGGGCATGGGGGTTCCAGCGCCGCTGGATGCCCTGGTTGGCCATAACGGCACAGGAATTCCCAACGTCAGTGCCGAAGGCTTTGTGCACGTTCATCCCGGCCATATCGGCGATCTGGATATGAATGGAGGTCAAAGCGACCTGAACGCGGCCACCCATCGCTGGCTGAACCCTATGGCTCGCGTTACTGTTACTGTGCAGTGAGGGGGCGCTATGAAAAATCCCCTACACTTCTCAATTGCACGCGTCACTGTTACCGTACAGTAAGGGGGACACCATGAAAAATCCCGGACACTTTTCAATGGCTCTGCTGCTTACCAGTCTGGTCGCAGCTTGCGGCGGCGGCAATGACCATCACCAGGCTTCCTCCAGCAGCCAAAGCAGTATGAGCTCAAGCATGGCATCCAGCAGTATGGCCAGCTCCTCCACAGCCAGCATGGTGAGCGTGAAATATTCCGTTACGCTAACCAACCTCACCGCTGGACAACCGCTATCGCCCACGGCTTTGGTGTTACACAAGCCGGGTTACCACGGCTTTACTCTGGGCATGCCCGCGAGTGTAGAGCTTGAATATATCGCTGAAGCTGGCGACCCCGCTGCGCTCCTAACCGATGTCACAAGCCGAACTACCACCTACACATCTGCCAAACCGGATACGGGTATAGCGCCAGGTGCCAGCGTCACGGTCGAGTTATCGGCTGATATTCCGCTGGCAGAAGAAACCTGGCCGCAGTTAAGCGCCCTCTCCATGTTGGGTAATACCAACGATGGTTTTACCGGCCTGGATGCGGTCAACCTTGGGGAACTGGGTGAAGGTGATACTATGACGCTCTATAGTCTTTCCTACGATGCCGGCACCGAAAATAACAGCGAGAGTGCAGCAACTGTGCCCGGCCCCGCCGCTGGTGGAGAAGGCTTTAACCCTATGCGCGACGACCCGGTAAGCTGGGTGGCTATGCACCCGGGAGTGCTCACGCAGGATGATGGCAACCCAGATTCGGCACTAACCAGTATCAATCGCTGGGATAACCCCGTGGCAAAAATCACTATTACCCGGTTGATCCCCTAAGCCATTAAGCACTACGGTTATCGCCCCATTGGCGATAACCGTTTTTTGTTTTTAACAATGAGTGCAACAAACAGCGGCTTGCTGCATCTAGGTTGGATGATACAGGGCAATTCCAGCCACCCACAGGAGCATTCAATGACCCTAGCAACTGTCAGTCACCTACCCCTAGGCGCGAAAAATCCCAGCCCGACTCTACCTAATAAAACGCGGCGTTTTTTGATAGTGGAAGATGAACGCGATATCGGCAATTTGATAAAACTTCATCTGCAGGATTTTTACGCCCAAATCAGCCTGGTGGAACGTGGTGATTGGGCATTACAAAAAGCCCTGAGCGAGCACTGGGATCTAATCATTCTGGACTTGCGCTTACCGGGGTTGGATGGCTTGGATGTTTGCCGGGAGCTGCGCCGCCAAGGTGTGGAAACGCCCATTATGATGTTAACTGCGCGCACCACGGAGTTGGATCGTGTGTTGGGTCTGGAGTTGGGTGCAGATGATTATTTAACAAAGCCGTTTAGCTCGCTGGAACTGAGTGCGCGAGTTAAAGCACTCCTGCGTCGCAGTGAACGCAAACTGTTGCCAGAGACATCAACACAAAATCAAATTTGTGTCGCCCACCTTGAGATAAACCTATTGCAGCGCAGCGTCAGTTCACAGGGTTGTGCACTGGACCTAACCGCGCGCGAATTTGATTTGCTTTGGTTCTTCGCCAATCACCAGGGGCGTGTTTTTCGCCGTACCGAATTGTTGGATAGCGTCTGGGGCTATGGCCACGAAGGCTATGAGCATACAGTTAACAGTCATATCAACCGCCTGCGCGCCAAAATTGAATTAGACCCAGCCAACCCAACGCTCTTGCGCACTGTGGGGGGTGTGGGTTATAAATTTGGCGGCGAACACTAGCTCCAGGGAGTTAATATGTCTGGTTTTTTCTCCAGTCTCTATGCGCGGTTGACACTGGTTTTTGCAGCGCTGCTATTGCTGGTGGGCTACGCCTTTTTACTGCTGGCAAACTGGAGTAATCACCGCTATTACCAGGAGGTCACACAAAACCTGAACAAAAGCCTGGCCATGTATATTGCGCAGCGCGAACCCTTAATTCAACGGGGCCGGGTTAACGAGCCAGCCATGAAAGAATTGGGGGCGCTGGCGATGGTGGTCAATCCTATTGTCGAAGTGTACCTGCTGGATAATCGGGGCAAGATTCTGTCCTCGGCAGTGCCATCAGACAGCATTATTCGCC
>CBINKF010000028.1:0-11872 GCA_966251115.1 uncultured Cellvibrio sp. | reverse complement strand
CCGCACCGTAATCCTTTGCGGCGGCGATATTGGCTTCTCCTCGGCCAAAACCTACGACATAGAAGTCTGGGTACCGTCACAGGGTAAATACCGCGAGATTTCCTCCTGCAGTAACTTCCGCGATTTCCAGGCGCGCCGCATGATGGCCCGCTACCGCAACAAGGAAACCGGCAAGCCGGAATTGCTGCACACCCTTAACGGTTCCGGCCTGGCTATTGGTCGCACTCTGCTGGCGGTGATGGAAAACTACCAGCAGGCCGATGGCAGCATTATTATTCCGGAAGTGCTGCGCGGCTATATGGGCGGTTTGGAAGTGCTTAAGCCAGTTAAGTAAGTTGGTTTTTAGTTTTTGATAAAGAGCGGGTGGAGTGAAAGCTTTACCCGCTTTTTTTGTTTCAGGGATTTAAGTATGAACGAAAAGACGTTGGGGCAGGATGGTTGGTTTTGGGGTTTTATTGGTCTTGGGGCAGTGTTTTCACTGATTTCCTTAGGATTTATAATTTACAGCGACAATCTTATTTGGTGTGGTAGTTCAAGGTGCTTTAGTGATGCGCTGGAGATATTTAGGTTTCCTGTTCAAACGTTTACAGCAGGTATTGCATTGGCGACTTTGCGAGCGTTGATGTTTAGGAGTGAGCAAACGGCTAAGCAGATTGATGTCGCTGAGCGGCAAATTAAAGAGGTAATAAAGCAAAATACCTTTAAAAATTATTTTGATCATAAAAATGATTTTTTAGCTTTGCTTGGTGATTTTGAGAGAAATTTCGATATCCGTTTTAAGTCAAAAAATGAATTGTATCGCTCATTATTTCCTTTTAATACCCCAAATTCTTTTAATGCAAGTGCGAATTTGGATGGGGCGTCTTCTTCTGTCGAGGTTCTTATTGATGCTTACAACAAAAAAATGGAAAGCTTGCAGTCAATTTGTTCTGGAGATGAATACATAAGTGACGCTTTATTTGCGGAGTGGTTGTCTAGTTTTTTAAGTGTTTTGAAAGGAAACTTTATTGAGTTGCTTGGAAATGAGGCTATTCCAGAGTGCAGTGTTGGATATAATTATTTTGAAAATTGTAAAGATTTAAATAAGTTTCCGAAGGGATTGGGGCAAGCGCTGGTTGATGTGGGCGAGGTTCTGAAGGGCCTTAAGAGTTATTGTTTATTCGAAGAGTCAGATTCAGTGGAGGTTATGCCTGTGGGTGTAGAAAAGAGTTTGATAGACGATCTGCTTGGGGGCTTAATTATGTATGGAGATATGGGTGAGGAATAAGTATGCCTGCTGCAGGCCTTACTTTTCTTTGCGTCGCCAAAGAAAAGTAAGCAAAAGGCCGCTCTTGCACATCCATGTGCTTCGCGGCATTTGTACATCCTGTACTTCAAAGGCGACCCAGCTAGTTCGTATTTCCTGCGCATCTCAAGCACCTACGGACCCTACCGCTTTGCGATGCTCGGCGAACTCATATGGGGCCTGAAGGTGCTCCGTTGAAATTGGCGCTCCGTTAAAAATTTTTAAGTGGTTCTGTTATGGATTATTTCCCCATATTTTTAGATTTAAAAAATCGCCTTTGCCTGTTAGTCGGCGGTGGCGAAGTGGCAACCCGCAAGGGGCGGATGCTGGCCAAGGCGGGGGCGCGTTTGCGGGTAGTGGCGCCGGAGGTGTCGGCAGAGTTGCGCGAGCTTGTCGCCAAGGGTGGGGAGTTGCTGCTGCGCGAATATGAAACGGCTGACCTGAATGACTGTGTGCTGGCGATTGCCGCCACCGACGATGAGCCGCTCAATGCGCGCATTTCGGCCGATGCCCAGGCGCGCAAGCTGCCGGTGAATGTGGTGGATAGCCCGGCGCTGTGCAGTTATATCACCCCGGCGATTATTGACCGCTCACCCTTGGTAGTGGCTATTTCCTCCGGTGGTGAAGCGCCGGTGCTGGCGCGCTTGATTCGCGCCAAACTGGAGGCATTGATTCCCGCCAGTTACGGCCGTTTGGCACAGTTGGCTAGCCGCTGGCGCGAGCGGGTTAAGCTGCGTTTTGGCGATGGCGACAGCCGGCGCAAATTTTGGGAGAAAATCCTCCAGGGGCCAGCTGCTGAGCTGGGTATGAATGGCCAGGATTCTGCTGCTGATCAGTTGATTCAAACCGAGCTGAATGCCGATCAATCGGCGCTTACCCAGGGCGAAGTCTATTTAGTCGGCGGCGGTCCCGGCGATCCGGAATTGCTCACTTTGCGCGCATTGCGACTGATGCAGCAGGCGGATGTGGTGCTCTACGATCGCCTGGTATCGGATGGGGTAATGGAGCTGGTGCGCCGCGATGCCGAGCGCATTTATGTGGGCAAGCGCCGCAGCGAGCACAGCATGGCGCAGGAGAATATCAACCAACTGTTGGTGGACCTGGCCAAACAGGGCAAACGGGTACTGCGCTTAAAGGGCGGCGACCCCTTTATTTTTGGCCGCGGCGGCGAGGAGATAGAGCTACTGGCGCAAAACCAGGTGCCATTCCAGGTGGTGCCGGGCATTACCGCTGCTTCCGGCTGCGCCGCCTATGCCGGTATTCCGCTCACCCACCGCGACCACGCCCAGTCGGTGCGTTTTGTTACCGGACACCTTAAGTCCGACAATGCCAATCTGGAGTGGCCGGAGTTGGCTAACCCCAACCAGACACTGGTTTTTTATATGGGCCTGGTTGGTTTGCGCGATATCTGCGACTCCCTGGTTCAGCATGGCCGGGCGGCGACCACGCCTGTAGCCCTGATCGAGAAAGGAACCACTGCGGACCAGCGGGTATTGGTAGGCGATTTGCTTACAATTGCCGATATAGTGGCAGCGGAAGATGTACATGCGCCGACGCTGGTGATAGTGGGGGAGGTGGTTAGTTTGCAGCAAAGTCTGCGTTGGTTTGCCGGCCGGGATGCAGATAAATAAAACTGTGAACTGAGTGTCAGAAATCTGAAGGCCTGGCGCCCATTATTAAAGAAATCCGTTTGATCGCCGTTAAATTGACTAGAGAGTGAATTTAGGTGCAATCATGGTTTATTTAGGCCCCATAGAGCCAAGGTCGTTAAAAGTGAAAAAGCCGACGCAGGTGCAAGCTGTGTCGGCCTCAGCTTCTGTTCATCGGGTGGAGGAGCAGGAGTCGGTACCGCAATTTGGCGAACCTGGTTTTGTCGAGCGGCGCAAAGGCGATCGCCGTCAACAATCCAAAAACCCCATGCTGGAAACCCGCGCCGGCAAAGATCGCCGCAAAAATGGTGCAGGTTCCATCAGCATTTCCGTCTAGGTAATTCTCTCCAGGGCAACTGCCACAGATTTAAAGGCCGGGGTTTTACTGCGCGGGTCCTGTTCGCGACCAATCAGCACATTAGCCTCCGGGTAATAAGCCATCAGGCTACCGCGTGGTAAATCGAATTCCACTAACTCCACTTTGTTCATTTTTCCATAAGCTGAAACCAGGTTGGCTTTATCGCCGGGTTTAAAACCCTGCGCATGCATATCTTCGCGGTTCATCAATAAACTCCAGCGATGCTCGGTGCCGCGATAGGAGTCTTTCTCTTCATACACAATGGAATTAAATTGACCCTCGCTGCGGATGCTGGCGAGGGTAAAAGGGAACTGCTCGCTGTGAACCTTGCCCGGCAATGGATGGATAATAAATTTGGCTTTACCGGAATCTGTTGCAAATTGCGTGTGGTGCAGTAGGCGATTGGCAATAGTAAATTCGCTTTTACTCTCGGCTATATCTTTTAGCTCGGCCATACCCGGCACACAGGCGGCAATCGCGGCGCGTATGGAGTTGTGATTTTTAAGCGCGGCAAATTTTAGCGGTGATTCGGGCAGCAGGCGCGCGCCCAGTTCGCACAAAATTTCCACTTCGGGTTTTACATTACCTAGGCGACTAATGCCTCCATCGCTCAAACGCACATAATTAAACATGGATTCCTGAGTGGTGGGCTGCCATTCTTCATCGCGCGCCGTCACAGGCAGTATCAACGCCTCACTGGTTTCCATACCAAAAAAATGGCCCTGGTTGAGGGTGGTGGTTAAATAAATTTTGTGGGGGATTGCATCCAGCGCCTGCTGTGCCCAGTGGCTTTCCGGCGTAGCCGAATAGAGATTGCCGCCCATAATCAGTGCTGCATCCATCTCGCCCTGATGCGCGGCGGTGAGGCAGGCGAGGGTGTCCAGGCCTTTGCTGCGCGGCAGTTGGATTGCAAAGTGCTGCTCCAATTTTTGCAGCACATCTTCCGCCAATACCGGTTTAACACCCACAGTACCAATGCCTTGCACATTGGAGTGGCCGCGCAGTGGCAGCAGCCCGGCGGCGGGTTTGCCGAGCATGGCGCGCAGCAGCGCCAGGTTGGCAATGGCCTCGACATTTTCCACCCCGTGGCGGTGGTGGGTAATACCCATGCCCCAGGCAAAAATTGCTTTGTCGGCGCGGCCATAAGCAGCGGCTAGTTCGCGGATTTTGCTTTCACTTACGCCGCAGTCTTCACACAGTGTTGCCCAGTCCAACGCGCGAATTGAATCGGCAAAATCGGCAAAGTTCTCGGTGTATTGGTTGATAAATTCCTGCGCAATCTGTCCGCTTTCCAGCAAGGCTTTGGCTATGGCTTTTAACAGCGACAGATCGCTGCCAATTTTGGGTTGCACATAGTCCGAGGCAATCCAGGTGCCGCCAGTGAGCATGGACTTGGCACTTTTGGGGACAGCAAAACGCACCAGTCCTGGCTCTTTGGCCGGGTTGATGATAATCACCTGGCCGCCTCTGTCGCGGCAATTTTTGAGTTGATGAACAAAGCGCGGGTGATTGGAGGCGGGGTTGGCGCCTATCACAAATATACAATCGCTCTCACCCACATCCTCCAGCGATACAGTGGCCGTGCCCGTGCCTATGACATTCTGCAAACCCACGCCTGTCGCCTGGTGGCAGTAGTAGGAACAGTTGTTGACGTTGTTGGTACCGTAAAGGCGCGCCAGCAGTTGCAGCATAAAACCCGCTTCGTTAGAGGCGCGGCCAGAGGAATAAAAAAAACTGCGCGCGGGATTCGTTTGCTTAAATACCCGCGCCATTTTGTCCAGCGCAAAGTCCCAGCTGACCGGTGAATATTTATTGTTCTCGGCGGATTTAAACAGTGGAGTGTTCAGTCGCCCCAAATGCTCCAGCTCATAACCGCTCAGCTGTTTAAAATCATCCAGGGTGTGGCTGAACAGCTCCAGGGGGATTTCCGGTTGAATATCGGTGGATTGCGCCTGGATGCTTTTATTGCACACCGAGGGAAATTCGTCCTTCTCGTTGGTCATGCCGCCACGCTGGCCGCCCATGCCCAGGCCGCAGGCTTTACAGGCATTTTTGCTGTTGAGCGCTTTGGCGGAGTTGAGCAGGCCGATGCGGGCGATGGTCTGCAGGGTGTAAAGCACTTTTTTCGGGCCGCCGCCGACAAGTTTTATCGGTTCCGGGTGTTTGCCCGATTCACTGGGCTTTGCGGAACTGGGTGTTGCGGAGCTGGGCTTTGCGGGACTGGGGGGCTGCTTGGCGCTCATGGGTCTTACTCGTGGAATTCAATTAACCAAGGGTAAGACCAGGCGAGGGGAGTTTCAATCCGTAAATTAACTTATGGAACCTCTGAAAAATCCAGGCTAGCCAGCAAATGGCTAATCCATTGGCTGGCGTTGCGCAAACAATTAAGGGTTAGCGGTTAATTGAATACTGATTTTCATCTGGTTGTCCTTAACTGCGGCTGCCGGTACCCCGGTCATTACGGCTAGGCCGACCTCTTTAGTGCCTGTGTATTCCCAGTTAATGGTCAGGCTGTCTTTGGTGGCTTTACTGACTGCGCCAGCGCGTATAGCGGTTTGCACCGGCAGGCTGTCTTTATAGAGTTCGTTAAGTATGCCCAGTGTTTCCAGATTGTGCTTCTCCATGGTTTCCTTAAGTTCTTGTGGTGTCATGGCCGGCAGATAATCGTAGTCATTTAATTTATCGGCATTGGGAACCGGGTGAAGGTAAAAGTCCAAATCTTCACTGCTTGCCTTGTCTTCGTTATTGGCGATAGGCGGCTGCCCAGTGCCACTTATCACTTCGTGGGTTTTAAGTTGGCCTTCGGTGGAGATACGCAAATCGGCTTCATAGCCGGGGCCAAACAGTGAGGGGTGCAGCCCCTGCAAATAAATGCGCGTTACCTTGGCCGTGTACTCACCGGTTTTGGTGCTGCTGATGTCGTCGCTGATAAGCGAATAATCGGCCTGATAATGTACCTGGCTGGAGGTGATCCAGTTTTTATCCATATCCACAGCGCGAAAGGGCTCATAGTCCATCACGCTGGTATCCGCCAATGGCCCTGTGCTCACATAGGGACGCAGATCGTCCACCACCAGCACATCTTCGTCGCTTATGGCGACCAGCGTGCTCTTGGCCTGGGACACCATTTTAGTGCCGTCGCTGCTTTGGTCGTCGCCACCTTTTTGTTCGATGCTGATTTCAATATGCAGCTTACCTTTGCGCCAGCCAGCTTCGATTTGTTGGTCGTCCTGCTGGCTATCGTCAGTTTGCGTTTGCGAATCTTGATAAGTATTTTCATCCGATGTGGATTGCTCGTCGTTACTCGAGGGCGAACAACCCATCAATGTGCAAGCCAATAAAACGCTTAGGCCGGCGATATGCAATGGGCGCAACAAGCTTGGGGAGTTTTCCTTAATTGCCATGATATTTTCCTGCAGGGGGAGGCTGGTCAGTGGGTTGGAGAATGGGTTGGGATAAGGCTAAAAACGCCAAAAGCCTAGCAGCTTCAGCTTAATGTGTGATGAATCTTAGCGGCTGTAATCCGGTTGCTTTGTAAGCGATTGTGATTTCGCCAAATTCATCACATTTTGGCGTCTGAATGCTGTTTTATGGGGAGATAAAAACGGTGTTTTCTCAGTGTTCAATAACATTGCCATTCGATCATTAAGTCGCGCTCGCGCAGATTTGGAAAAGTATTTTGCCCTCTAGCTTGGTTGCCTTATTGCGGGGCCTGCCTATAGTCACCAAGAGTTATTAAGAGTAAGAGTCACCAAGAGTTATTAAGAGTCACCAAGCGTTACCAGGAATCATCACAAAATCCATCACAAGATTGATAAATAGTCACCAAGGTGTTTGATCAGCAGGCCGACCCGGGGCGACAAAAAAACGTTAAAAAATACCGGATGTGCAGTTTTACGCCTGAATGTGATTTTGGGTGCTGAATCGTAATCCGCTGTAATACCGCTGGCGGCTTGTCCACACTAAGGTGATTAAGGATTTGGATAGCCGCTATAACTAACCTGCATGGATTTTCCCTTCATTTGTTGTTGCCACACCGGTTTTGCCCAATATTAAAGGAGATAAAAATTGAAAACCCTTTTAAGCCCCAGGCTGCCCAAGAAACTTGCATTACTCGCGACCCTGGCAGGTGCGCTTTCACTCCCGGCCGTTGCCGCCAGCTCTGGCTGTGCCTCCGACCCCAGTTGGTTTCCCCACGCACAAACTCCCGAGCCTGACAACCAGGGTTTTTCCAGTAGCAGCAACTGTGAGTTTCAGCAGTGGTCCTGGCAAATGTTTTTGTGGCTCACGCAAAATGTAAATGGACAGCCGCGCTTTTTGAGTTTTACCTCGCCCTTTTCATTGCTGGGGATGGAGAATTTTGGCATGGTGCCCAAAATGCGCACCAACACCAGTGCGGAATCCTTTAACGAATATTTGCAGGCGGGGACCGACGGTGTTTTGGTGGACCAACAGGGCCACGCCGTGTATTACTCGCAATATCTGGATGATACCTTTACCCAGTTTATCGTCACCAACAAATTGACTGACCCCTCTGTGGTGCGTCAGTTTAACCCCACCACCAACTTTCCGATTGGAGCCATTGAACTAAAAGCAGCCTGGAAGGTGGTGCAGCCCGGTGATAAAACCGGTGATATGTTTACTATGGATGGAAAAATTAACAAGCTTGCCAATAAAGACGGCAAGATTGTGATTGACCCCAGCCAAACCCAAACCGTTAAACTCGCGCTGGTTGGGTTCCATATCGGTGGTGTTGTGAATGGTCACCCGGAAATGATTTGGGCAACCTTTGAACATTTGCGCAATGCCCCCAATGTTCCCGCCAATGCAACCCCCAGCACGGTTATCTCCGACAAAAATTGGACTTTTTACAAAGCCAAAACACCTTATAAAAATTGCAACCTCAATTTAATTGCCACCAATAAGCTGGTGTTAAATGAAAAAGCGCAAACCCTCTCGCCAGTAACCCAGGTGTGCCGTCAATACCAGTTTGGTAACGACCCCAGCTCCACCGATCCGAACATACTGCAAAACGATCAAAATATTGCCAGCCTGAACAAGGATGTGCTGAGTCATCTGGATAAAAAAGATGTGTGGAGTAATTACTCGCAGGTGGGGGCAATCTGGTTTGCAGCCTTTAATGGTTTAAAACCCAATATGGCACTGGACACAGATGCTATTTTGACGGGTTCGGTAAAGCTGTCCAACTCCACGATAGAGACTTACACCCAGGTGCAGAGCACCATGAATAATTGCTTCCGCTGCCATAACACCTTGTCGGCTTTCCCCAGTTCAACCGATTTGTACCCATTGCCTGCGCTTAATTTGAACATCAGTCACGCCTTCCAGAATATTTACTTCTGGTCCCAGCAGCAGCCAGCTAAAAAATAATTTTGGGAGTTATCACCATGAGCAATACCTATTTTCGTGTACATCCAAGCATTAACTTCGCCCGTGTGGGTGTGAGTGAGGATTATTACCTGGCCCCTGAAACGGCAGCGGGTAAGTTGGTGGACAGCAGCTCCGGTTTATTTGGCGGCCTGCCCATTAAAAAGGGCACCGAAAATACCCCCATAGAGGAGAGCGATATTCGCGATGCGCAGCAAAATCCGCTGCGCCAGGCGGCGCGTTTTCGCATTTATGCCTATGACACCCCGCAAACTACTTACCCGTCGGCGGATCAAGGGCGCGAAGTAAAAATTGGCGACCAGGTCAATGGCAAAATAATTAAAGATATTGTTTGGCAAGTTCACCTGGCCAATAAAAAAGCCAACAACTATCAAATCACCAGTGCTAATGGCGATGAGGATGGCATAGCCGCTTACGAAAATGGCCAGACACCGCCACTGCGCAATCCCGAGTTTCCAGGCACTGCCGCTGATCCCACGCGCATTACCCAGCTGGTGATAGATGCCGGGCCGCGCGCGCTTAATGCATCGACCAACGGCAGTGTGATGCTCAGCTTTGATGCCAAGACCACCAGCAGCTACATGAGCGCCAATGGGCAAATTAATAGCTTGCCAACTTACCCTATCAGTTTCCCCGATGATCACTTTGATATGTTTAACCCGCGCGGCGCCATTACCAGCCTGGGTGAGATGACGATTGAAACGGGAACCGGGCGCTTAGTTGTGGCGGGTGGCTATGGTAAGGCCAGCGCTATTTTAACCAATGGCAAACCACCGGCCTTAAGCGATGCGATTGACAATAACGGCTGGTTTGATGACACCTCCGATGGCCCCGTCACTGCCACCATTGTGTTTAATGATGGCACCACCGCTTCGGTGGTGCAGGGCTGGGTGGTTTGTACGGACCCCGGCTATGCGCCGCAAACACGCAATGTGGTATCCACCTGGGACGACAGCTACGCCACCTGGGTTGAGCAGTTAAATTTGGCTCCACAAATGTTTTCTGGTGGGGCCTACAACACGAATTACGCGGCGTCTTTTGCCGATGATGTGCTGCCGGTATTTCACGGCGCGCTCTTGCAACGCTGGAACACCAATCTGCCGGGGCAGGCGGTTAATGGGCACAACTATGTGGCCTCTATAAAACCTGGTGATAACCCCAAGGATAAAATCCCCAATTTTAAAGCGCTGATTCGCGACCCCAATATTCCCGCTGAATCTGGCGAGGGGGTAAAAATGCCCCTGGCCCTGGGCGATGCCCAAAAAAGTTTTTTAAGCCTGACCACGACCCAATATTTTTTGCTTTCGCAGTGGTATGAGGGCAAGTCTATTGCCGATGCCGTCCCCATTGGACGCGGTGAAGAGTTGGATCGCATAGCGCTGGAAAATTGTTTGGGTGGGCGCTATTCACCCGGTATCGACCTGACGTTTATTGTGCGCGATGTTAATTTGTATGCGCAGGATTGGCAGGGGGCGACTGGACCTTTCCGCCTGAATATGCAGCCACTCGATTATGCCAGCGCGGTGAGCGATAAACCGTTTTTACAGGAAGGTTATGTGCCCCTGCGCACGGCGCCGGTCGAACCGGGGGATTTGTGCAAATTTATGTCCTTGCCTTGGCACACAGATTACAACAGCTGCGCAACCCACACACCAGACCCAAATCCCGCGGGCAATAATACCCTTTACTGGTCCTGGCCGGCGCAGCGCCCGGTGACTGTATTCCCCGCCAGCCAATGTACTTTTGACGGCAGCAAATGGAATCTCGGTGGTCAGGTGTTTAGTGTCAGGGGTAATGAAGGCAACGGAACTGACTCTGATTTCCCGCAGCAGGAAGGCCGCTACCAATGCTATTTTGATTTTGTGCAAAACTGGCAAAAAGTCGGTTTTGTAATTCAGGGGACGCAAATTCCGGCGGCACAAAATGGCAATTATGGTGCGGATAAATTCCTCGAAGTGGCCAGTTTGTTTGATACTGACGGACAGGCGGTACAGCCCTGGCCGACGGCATCTATTCCCGGCTACAAAGCCCCTTCGGATTGCGGACCCAAATAGTGGTGCAGCAAATTCCACCAAAATCCTTTACCCATCGCCCGCGCCGGATTGCCATTATTGGCGCCGGCCCCGCTGGGTCGGCGACGGCGATTGCGTTGAGCAATAGCCTGGCAGCGCAACACTGCAAGGATGTGGAAATTTGCATTTTTCATCGCACCACCGCAAAACGCTGGCCGCAGGGGGAGACAATTCCCCCTGCGGCTTGCACAGTATTACGCGATTTACAACTGCCTGATTTATTAACTCAGGGCAAGCATTTACCCTGCCCGGGAAGCGTTTCTATCTGGGGCGGAGACAAACCTCAAGCTAATGATTTTTTACTGGACCTGAGCGGCAGTGGCTATCATTTGGACCGCAACGATTTTGACTCCAGCCTGCTGCGCGAAGCGCAAAGGCGCGGCGTGCGGGTTTACGACAATTATTCGCTGCGCAGCCTCGCACAAAATTCCGAAGCGACGGACAATAATTACCATCTGCTATTTGCCACATCGCACGGCGAACAGTCGATAAGTGCCGATTTTGTCGTCGATGCCAGTGGCCAGGGGGGCGCTCTGGTGAGGCGCCTGGAGGTTGCACGCAATCAGGTGGACGAAGTTATCAGTCTCTATGCGCGCGTCGCTTTACCTGAATATACGCAGCAACAGACCCAGCCCCAATTTTCCATTCATAAGCCGCTGCCAGGGCACACGCTGCTGGAGGCGACCAGCGAAGGCTGGTGGTATTTATCCCGGGTGCCCGGGGGCGATTGTGTCTTGTCGCTAACGACCGATATTCAACAGCTGAATTGCCAAAACCTGGATGATCCCAACCAATGGCGCCGCGCCTACCGCAAAGCGGCTTGGCTCAACCAATTTTTATCTTTAAATGATAAAGAACTGTCCAGCCTTCAACAGGCGCCGGCGCGCTCGGCAATTTTATCCCGCTGTGTGGGTGAGGGTTGGCTGGCCGTGGGCGATGCGGCCTGCAGTTTCGATTCCATCAGCTCGGCAGGTATTACCAAAGCATTGATGCAAGGGCTGTGGGCGGGGCAGGCCCTGGCGAGTTATTTATCCAATCTTGATCAGGCCCATCTACTGGCTTACCAGGACAAGGTGTTTGCGCTCTTCGGCATCACCAG
>CBINKF010000027.1:0-11922 GCA_966251115.1 uncultured Cellvibrio sp. | reverse complement strand
CACTCATAATGCTGGGGTCGGCGGTTCAAGTCCGCCTCTAGCTACCATATTGAAACGAAAAAGCCAGCTTGGTTATGCCTCGCCGGCTTTTTTATTTCCCACAAAAAGCCGGCACTCCTGAACACAACATCGGATAGCTCCAGACAGCGAAGCGCCGCATAACACCAATCTGCCCAGCCAAATATGGCCGAACCAGCGTTAGACGCCTAGGAAAAACAAGGGAAGGTTATAGATTGCGGCCAAGACTGCCAGGAGATGAAGGAAGGAGAGTAAAGGGCTCTGACCCCTTTGCTGGGTTCTTTGCTGGGTTTGGCGCTTACCATGTCATGACCGACATAAATATCTTTCAGCGAATGGAGGAGTTCACATTGAAAATTCTGCTTATTGTTTTTCTGCTGCACATCCCCCTCCTGGCAATTGCCAAAAACTCCTGCGAAACACTGACCAAGAGAGCAAAGGGCTTTGGCTCCTTTGCGGGGCATCCGCATTAGCAAACAAGCGGGAAGATTTGAATATTAGTAATAACAACAGATAAGCCACTTTTTTTATTGCCTGAAGTCGACAATTAATCAGAGGCTAAATCTTTCGGATCACAAGAAATTCGAATAATGCACGCTTTAGACAAGGCCTTACTAATAGACTTAGGCTTGGGCCCTTGAATCAAACAATGATGCACATTATTTTCCACAGGATCTCGCAAGACAGCTTGGGAACCATCCAACTCATTGCGAACAAATCCGATATTTAACGCTACAAGCCCATAATCCGGATAATCAGCTAAAGCAGATTCAAGCTCCTTTCCAGATGCAACCAAATTCTCTTCATGCGTAACAGACAGCTCTGGATCAGAAAAACAAGCACTAGTAGGGCGATATACGTTTAAATTTTTATCTAACTTAACCATATTCGGATTGCTAGATTTAATTCGCCTTAAGAGATGATGTTCATCCAATAAATCATCCATTGATGAGCCCGTTTCCAAGTTTTCATCCATGATGATACTAGACCACTAAGCGCAACCCAGGGGCTTTATTCAATGAATTCGCATAGCGACTTGCCAAGTCGTTAACAGCCCTATCAAGCGAACTCAAATCGGAAGAGCAACTTTTTTACCAAGATTCATCCTCACTCAAATCTTCAAACGAAATATCACATGTACTAATTGAAATAATCTCTATTTCAATATCAAGACCGAATTCGCTCCACTCAACTTGAATATTTCCGTTATGCATTGGAAAAATATCAGGAGCTGGAATATCAAACTGAGCCAAATAGTTCAGCCAATAAACTGCACCACTAGCAGCACTACTGCTTATAGGTTGAGCACCATAACTATCCCAGTTTGATTCAAGCTGACAAAACTGCTCAACTTTCGGCAGACACGCAGAAAGCAAATTATCATTTCGATACTCTGGAAATGACAAACTAGCATTCAACTCATTTGCCAAAGCAGAGACAGAATGACCTGAACTAACTAACGTAATATTCCTGTTAATCATACCCCCTCCCTTCCCCATACTGTTTGAATTTCCGGAGTTGTAAGACTAGAAAAAGACAAATTGATATGATTTCTAAGTAGAGCTAAAGTTTCAAAGGCTCCCGACCTAGAAGACTCTATAGGCCTAGCCCTAGCAGTCAATTCAAAAGTAAAAATCTCGGTACCATCTGACATACGATTTTTCTTCTGAATATTCAAATACAACCTTCCAATTGGATCACCATTAAAAAGAATTACGTCCCTTAACAAAACACCAAATCCTTCCTCTCTCAAATCCTGATGCATTCCATCATTACAAGTAAAGCCACGAAACACCTCTGACAAGCTTTTGCCTTTTGCCGGAATGTGATTAACATTCGTAATAGAAACTTGATTAATGGTCATTTGCGGCAAATTATGGAGTTGCAAAAAACCTTCAAGCTTTGAGAGATTTGAATTGAACATTTCGTTTAAAACAGGAAATCTCGGATACTCAGTATTAGCGCCAGGCATCCGTCTCCAGTTAAACACAAACATATCGTTTTGCAATTGAAGCAAGGTATTTTGATCCTCACTTACAAACCTAAGACGAGGAACTGGAATTGACTGCATTAGACTAATCAAAGGCCTTCTCTGAGGCGCAGGAAATTTAGAACCGAACCGCTCTATATCATGCTCTAAAGGATCATCATGCTCGACGTTAGGAAAATCGCTTTGATAACAGCTCCCCCAAAGCAACCCTAAATACCCAAGATGCAATTTGGGGATCGGCTCAAATTGAAATGAGTAAGCAACCTCCCGAATAGGAGGATTAATAAAGCTTAAGTTGGTTTGTGTATTAGGCATGATTCATCATAAATCTATATAGGATCGCCTTTAGTAATTTCAAGGCCACATATACCTTTTAGGAATATATAGTTAATTTTTTTATAATACTAAAAAGCATGGCATTTTATGGAAAGTGCGTAATACGAGCAAGATAAATAGAAGTGTCTGAAAATCATCTTAAAACGTCCATATTTGTGATTAAGCGCAAGAAGAACTGGCAAAAATGGGCCTGGGTATACTTATAGCAACAAATAAGATGGAAATCATTGAAAAATAATGAATTTTAACAATTTTTTAAACTATCGTCCTTACATACAAAGAACGGACGGAGCAAAAAATACTTCCAAGCCTCACTAATCGCTACTCAAACTTCTATATTTTAGCAAATCTATTGACTTAATGTGACACCACAATAGCATAACCTATTGATTTTAAATGAATTTACCATCAATAAGGTCAGTTTAACAGCTCTCATAATACTGATGTCCACGATTCAAGCCCGCCTCTAGCTACAAATTTAGAAATAGTTTGCAGGTTAGCGTCTGCAAACCATTTTTTAATTTCCATCCAAAAAAAGCCACATATCAGGCGGTTTGCCAATCTTCAAATACCGACTGGCTTTAAGGTTCTTGCTTCACCCCTCAAAGTCTGTACTATATTCAGCTCGCCACATGTCATGGCTGACATCAACATCTTTCAGGGAATGGAGGAGTTCACATTGAAAATTCTGCTTATTATTTTTCTGCTGCAAATCCCCCTCTTGGCAATGGCCAAAAGCTCCTGCGAAACGCTAGCGAAGCGAATTGAAAAAGTTGAGCAGCAGCGCCGGGCTGGTGGCAGTGCGCGCTTTATGGCTAAAACCGCGAAAAAGCGCAGCCAGCTTGAAGAGCAACTGCACACCTGCGAACGGGATTCTATGGCTGGCGCTGAGATTGCCGTTTACCGCCCTAAGCAACGCCGCAAAGCTCGCCCCGCAAAGGTAAAAGCCACTAAAAAATTCAGCGCTGTTGATAATGACCAGTTACAAAAATTAATTGGCACCTGCAACTTTTGGGTGGACGAATACAACACTAACCCAAGCCCGGATAACGACAACTATAAAAATACCGCCTGCCGCGCGGCGGATGAGTTGGAAAACAATATTCAACACCCCAACCAGATTTTGGAGTTCACACCAAAACGCCGAGCAAAAGACTGCGCCAAGCCAGGCAATATATTGGACGATGACGTTGTGCAATGTATGCAGGGGAAGTTGGAGCCGACCTGGAACAGGGCATCTGAAAATTAAAATGCTCGTCTTAGGGCAACCGATAAAATTCCACCGTTCTATGGGCCTTGGGTTTTTTGGTGCAAAACCTAATGATTACCAAATAGTCGTCTTCGCGAATTTGGATATTCTTTTTAAAAGGACGCGCGCAGAGTTTTTTGTCTTCCAGATGCGCACAAAGCTCTTGATAAGGAGCGAAAGGTTTTTCGCTAACGGGCGGGTTGGGCGGTTGGTTTTGACGGGCTTTTTTGGCGTCGGATTTATTGGAAAAATATTGCAGCAGCGCAGCCAACCCGGTCAGGAGCGCCGCGCCTGTAACCGGGTCGAGGTTGTACACCTCAGTTAATTCCTCGGGAAAATCATCGGGAATTGCGCAGACATACCCTGGCGCGCCAATGGCGGGCAAGTTATCGGCATCTGGGTCGAATTCGGAGATTTCGGGCCAGTCCCTAAGGTTTAACCAATCTGCCAATTCATCCTGGTTGGTAAACTCATGTTCGAGCAACAGCTCCATAGTTGTTGCTTCCAACAATTTTTGATCACTCATAACTACCTCAACATGTTTTGCAAAGTTCCATGGTCTGAGAGTTTTACTGCGAATAAGCCTCCACAAAATTTTAACCTCCGCGCCGGTGCGGTGATCGTACCAATTAGAGATTTGAATCGCGCTTGATATACCCGAAGCGACTGGATTATCTAAATGCCACATGCACCATTTCGGCTCAGGCGCAATGGCTGTGCACTCAAGATGTAGCTGTTATCTCTGCAAAAACTTCACACTTGTCAGGCTGTACTGACATTTTTCATTCCGAGCCGAGCGGATTCGCTTTGTTATTGAATTCAAAAAGCTTTTTTATCGGCGCTATGCGCGGGTTTATCTCGCCCGTGTTTAATTTTTTGTGATTTTTTAATGACAAAAATAAGCCTGGGCCTCGCTTTTGCATAACCCTGAGTAGTGCGCTTTAAGCCGCGCAGCAGTTCACTCGCCGCAATTCACCCAAGGATATGAAATGGCTTCTGTGTTGCGACAATTTTTATTTTTGCTGGTGTTTTTGCTGATCCCGCTGGCGCGGGCCGAGGCGAGTTATACCCTGGGTGCGGGCGACGAGATTCGCCTGTCGGTTTACGGCCAGCCGGATTTAACCACCGAGGCGCAAATTGGCGCCGAGGGTTTTGTGGAAATCCCCCTAGTGGGGCGAGTGCTGTTAGGTGGGCGAACAGCGACGCAAGCGGCGCAGACAATTGCCCAGGAGTTTGAACAGGGCAATTATTTAAAACACCCGCAGGTCAATATTCTGGTTACCGAGTATCGCAGCCAAACCGTGTCGATACTGGGCAAGGTGAATCACCCCGGGCGGCTGGTGCTGCAGGGGCCCACCTCGCTTACCGAAGCTCTGGCCTGGGCCGGTGGCATTGCCAGTGATGGCAGCGAGCGCCTGATTTTAATTCGCACCGACAGCAAGGGCCACCAGGTGCGCAGTGAGTTTGATTTGCAAAAGCTGCTCAACTCCGAGGCCGAGCGAAGCCAGGTGGTTTGGCTAGCGGGCGGCGATACGCTGTACGTGCCGGTTTCCGGCCGGTTTTATTTGAGCGGCGAGGTGCGCAACCCGGGCATCTATCCACTCGACCGGCCATTAAACGTGATGCAAGCCCTGGGGGTCGGCGGTGGCCTGACCCCCAGGGCGAGCGAGCGCTCGGTAAAACTGTTTCGCAAGCAGGCCGATGGCACTGTGCGCGAGTCCCGCGCTAAACCGGAGGATGTAATCGCCGACGGCGATATTCTGGTGGTGCAGGAAAGCCTGTTTTAGGACATCACATCTCTCCGGAGGCGATTATGTCGTTAGCCTCGTTTTTGTTGGTACTGCGCGCCCGCTGGCGGCCTATCGCCCTGTGCACTGGCTTGGCGCTGTTGTTGGCTCTGGCATATGCGCTCTGGGCGCCGCGCACCTATACCGCCTCCACTCAACTGCTGGTGGACAGCAAAGCCCAGGACCCTATCTCCGGCCAGCTGCTGCCTGCGCACATGAACACCGGTTACCTGGCAACCCAGGCGGAAGTGGTTGCCAGCCAGAGTGTTGCACTCAAAGTTTTGGCGCTGCTGAGCGCCGAAGAGCGCGCCCAGCTGGAGCAAGAGCTAGGGCGCACAAGTTCTGCAGAGCCAAGTGCTGATCAACTGCTGAGCCTGTTGCACCAGCGCCTGAGCGTCACCAGCGCGCGCGAAAGCAACCTCCTCAACCTGGGTTTTAGCGCCCAGAATCCACAGCTGGCCGCCACCATTGCCAACCGCTTTGCCGAGGCTTTTATTCAGGCCAACCTGGAGCTGCGCATAGCCCCTGCCAAACAAATCAGCCAGTGGTATGCCCAACAGTTGGCGGAACTACGCGCCAGTTTGGTGGACAAGCAAAACGCGCTGCTCGCCTATCAGCAGGAGCACGGCCTGGTGGTTAACGCCGACAAGCTGGACCTGGAGCAGGCCAAACTCAGCCGCCTGTCGGCACTGCTAACCGAAGCCCAAAGCCAGCGCCTGACCAACCAGAACCTGAGCCAACAGTTGGGCAACTCCAAACAAAAGCTGCTCACCAGCCAGGCGCAGGACAACCCCCAGGTGCAAAAGCTTTCCACCGATCTATTACAGGCGCAGGCCAAACTCAAAGACCTGGCCCTGCGCGTTGGCGAAAATCACCCCCAGTACCGCCAGGCTCAAACCGAAGTTGAGGGTTTGCAAAAGCAGTTGAATCGCACCCTGGATTTGTTAAGCGGCAGCGTTAAGAGTTCAGTCGCCCTGGCCCAGAGCCGCGAAATACAGTTGGCCGCCGAAGTGGCCACCCAAAAAGATTTGGTGTTGCAACTCAACCGCAATCGCAACCAGTTGGCGCTACTGCAACAGGAGGTGGATTCAGCCCAGTCGGCCTACGATTCGGCCCTGGCCCGCTCCAGCCAAACGCAACTGGAGAGCCGTATTGCCCAAACCGATGTGGCGGTGCTCAACCAGGCAACGCCCCCCAAACGGCCCACCAGCCCCAAACGCCTGTTGGTGCTGGTGCTGGCCCTGGCCACCGGCCTGTGCAGTGGCCTGGCGCTGGCGCTGGGCTGGGAGTGGCTGGACCGCCCGGTGCGCTCCAGCGACGACCTGACGCAACAACTGGGGCTGGCGGTGTTGGCCAGCATTCCGGTGCGCAGCCTGCCCAAACCAGCCCTGGCGTTGCGCGCGGGCCGCTGAGCCCGGCCGCGCCAAAGGAGAAGGACGATGAACGATATAGCGCAACTGAACCTGGACCCCGGCAGGTACCAGCCCGATAACCTGGCCACCGGCGAAGCCCGCAAGGCAGCCGATGGCAAAAATGGCGAGGGTAAAACGAGTGAAAGCAAGCCGCGCGACAATTCGCGCATGGGACGCTTGCTGGTGGCTGCAGGCAAGCTGGATGCGCGCCAGCTGGAACTGGTCATGCAACATCAGCAGGCCACTGGCCTGCGTTTTGGTGAGGCGGCACGCGACCTGGGTTTGGCCAGCGCCGAGGACATCACCCAGGTACTCGCCAACCAGTTTGCCTTCCCCCATTTAAGCCCTGGCGAAAGCCATTTGTCGCCTGCGCTGGTCGCCGCCTTTCAACCGGATGGCGCCGAGGCCGAAGCGCTGCGCAGCCTGCGCACCGAGCTGCTGCTGCGCTACTTTCAGGTAAATCCTGCCCATCAACACCAGCACCTGAGCCTGGCCCTGGTGGGCGTGGAGGATGCTCGCGCCATCGCCCTGACCGCTGCCAACCTCGCCATCAGCTTCGCGCAACTGGGATTGCCCACCCTGCTGGTGGACGCCAACCTGCGCCAGCCTCAAGTGCACCAATGGTTCGCGCTGGACGAGCGTCGCCCCGGTTTAAGCGACCTGATTGCCGGGCGCCAGCGGGCGCAACCGGCAGCCATAGCACCGCTTAAATCCCTGTGGGTAATGCACGCCGGCACCCAGGTGCCCAACCCGCAAGAGCTGCTCGCCAACCGCCAATGCGGCGAGTATCTAAGCGCGTTGAGTCAGCGCTTTGAGATCACCCTGATCAGCACTGCACCAGCGGCAGACAACAGCGATGCCCAGCTTTTGGCGGCCCAGGCTGGCGCCGCCCTGTTGGTCGTTAACCGCGACCAGACCCGGCTTAAACCCCTGGCTCAGTTAAGCGCCAACCTCCAGGCGCTGGGTGTGCGCCTGCTGGGTGCGGCGCTACGCACCTAGGGCCTCAGGTATGCTTGCCTTCGCCGCACAGCCACTCAGCAATGCCAGCCTCCAGAGCAGCACTGGCGGCAGCACTGGTGAAAGACGCTGGCTGGCGCTGTTGCTGATGGCGGCCTGCGGCTACCAACTACTGCTGTGCTTTATCAGCACCCACCTGCACCCCGCCTCGCGCGCGCTCATAGGCGCGAGCGAGGCGCTGTTGATGGTCGCCTGCCTACCCTGGCTGCTGCGTCAACTGCGCCCTGGCATTATGGTATTGCTGGCGCTAATGGTCGCCTACCTGTGCCTGACCTCTCTGGTTGCCGACCAACTTAAACTCAAGGCGCTGCGCGACCTGGCGATTCCCCTGTTCTTTTTTTGGCTGGGCTGCAACCTGGGCAAACCAGAGCAAACCGAATGGGCGCTGCGCCGGGTGATGGCGCTGGTGATGGCGGTGGGCTTGTTCGAACTGCTCTTCCTCGACGCCTTCACCCGCCTGTTCGACATTTTTGGTTACTACGTCAGCAGCGGCAGCCTGCAGCCCATTACCGACTATGTGCGCGAGAGCCGCCTGCAACTCAACGGCATTCGCCCCGAGGGCATAGGCCGCACCTTTTTGCCGGGGCTGCTCGGCAGTCACCGCGTGTCCTCAGTGTTTTTGGAGCCAGTCTCCCTGGGTAATTTTGCCTGCCTGATTTGCGCCTGGTGCCTAGCGCGCGATGCCAACCAATGGCGCCAGGCGCTGCCGCTGTTTTGCGGCGCGCTGGTGCTGGTGGTACTGGCCGACTCGCGCTTTGCGCTGCTGCTGATTCCGCTGCTGCTACTGCTGCGCCTGGTGTTGCACGGCGGCGCCCTGGGCCTGGCCGCGCTGGCGCCCCTGGGTGGGCTGGCGCTGGTGCTGGGCGCCGGGCTTTGGGTGCAGGAGGATCACGGTGACTCGTTTATCGGGCGCGTGGCCTGGTGCGGTTGGGCGCTGCTGGATTTCCCGGTACAGCGGCTACTGGGCATGGAGTTGTCACCCAATTATGGCGATATGGGCTATGCCTACCTGCTCTCGCGCTTCGGCCTGCCGCTGTGCCTGTTACTGTGGTTTTCGCTCTGGTTGCTGCCCCTGCCCAGCGCGCGCGCCTGCCGGATGCGCGCCCTGATCTCTGTGTACATAGCGCTGATTTTGGCGGTGAGCGGCACCTCGCTGTTTGCCTTTAAAACCTCGGCACTGCTGTGGTTTCTGCTGGGGTCGCTGGCGGCGAATCAAACCAAAAGCGAGCTGGACCAAGAGCAAGCGCGCGTGCAGAAGGTGGTGCTATGAGCCTGAGTGTTGTCCATCTGGTGCGCCAATACCTGCCCTCGGTCGGCGGCATGGAGGAGGTGGTGCGCAATATCGCCCGCCAGCAGCTGGCCGCCGGCCAGCAGGTGCGCATAGTCACCCTCGACCGGCTGTTCCGCAATGGCCGCGAAAAACTGCCGGCACAAGAGTTTATCGAGGGGGTAGAAGTTATTCGCCTGCCCTATGTAGGCTCCAGCCGCTATCCCCTCTGCCCGCAAGTGCTGGGGGCCCTGGAGGACAGCCAGCTAATCCATGTACACGGGGTGGATTTTTTTTACGACTATCTAGCCGCCACCCGCTGGCTGCACAAGCGCCCACTGCTGCTCTCCACCCACGGCGGTTTTTTTCACACCGCCTTTGCCTCGCGCGCCAAGCGCGTCTACTTCAACACCTTCACCCGTCTCTCGGCGCGCGCCTATGGCCGGGTAGTGGCCACCAGCGCCAACGATGGCGAGCTGTTTCGCCCCATACTCGCCCCCGGCCAGCTGCAGGTGATTGAGAACGGGGTAGATGTCGACAAGTTCGCCGATAAAGCCAGCCCCTACCTGCGCCCCTGCCTGATTTACTTTGGTCGCTGGTCGGCCAACAAGGGGCTGGTGGAGGCTCTGGATTGGTTTGCGCAGTTGCGCGCTCAGCATCGCGCCCATCACATCAACTGGGAGCTGATAATCGCCGGGCGCGAATACGACCTGAGCGCGCGCCAGTTAGCGGAGCGCATTCTCGCCATGGGCCTGGAGGATTGCGTCACCCTCAGCCCCAACCCCGACAACGCCCGCCTGGGTGAACTTATCGCGCGCGCCAGCTATTTCATCTGCCTGTCGCGTCACGAGGGCTTCGGCCTGGCGCCGCTGGAAGCCATGAGCGCCGGGCTCACGCCGATCCTCAGCGACATCCCCCCCTTTCGCCAACTGACCGAGCTTGCCCAGCTGGGGCTCTGCTTTAACCCCGGCGATACCCACGCGGCCCAGGCGGTGCAACACCAATTGCTTGCGCTGCACAACCAGGGCAGCGCGGCCTATATCCAGCGCCGCACCGCCAGCCAGGGTTTTGCCCAGGGCTACGCCTGGCCGCAGGTCGCCGAGCGCTATTTGGCGGTTTATCGCCAGTTGGCGGAGCAGCAGCCGTGAGGGTTTCACAGCTTTTCTGGACATTAGCGGCCTGGCTATTAAAAGCCTGGCTACTGCAGGCCTGCATATTCGGCGAGCCAGCCCTGGGCGACTGCCTGAGCGCCAGCCGCCTGACGGGCGTCAATATGGCGGGAGGTGAATTCAATTCGAGCAGACTACCCGGCGAGTACAACCGCGATTACATCTACCCACGCCAGTCCGACCTGGAATTTGTCGCCGCCCAGGGCGCCAACTTGATTCGCCTGCCATTTCGCTGGGAGCGGCTGCGCCCCGACCCCACCCAGGGGCTGGACAGCGCCGAGCTGGCGCGCCTGCAAAGCCTGGCGAGCCAGGCCAAAAGCCTGGGCCTGTGCCTGCTGTTGGATATGCACAACTACGGCGCCTACTACGGCACGCCGCTCACCAGCCGGTTCAACCTGGGCGACCAGGCTATAGACCTGCAGGCAGCGTTTGTGGATACCTGGCGATTGATCGCCAAAGCCTTTACCCAGCCCGACTCAGTGGCCTTTGGCTTAATGAACGAACCCGCGCACCTGGGCCTGCACGACTGGAACCTGCTGGCGCGCCAGACCCTGGCACAACTGCGCCGCGATGGCAGCAGTAACTGGATAATGGTGGGCGGCGGCGGTTGGAACGGATTGCACAGCTGGTTTAACAGCAGCGATGGCTACTCCAATGCCGATGACCTGATGGACCTGCGCGATCCGCTCGGGCGTATGGCCATAGAGCTGCACCAGTACGCCGACAGCGACTATTCCGGCACCAGCCCCAGCTGCCAGCCGCCGGAGTTGTTCGAGCCCCTGTTTGCGCGGGTCACTGACTGGGCCAAGGCCAATCAGCAGCAATTGTTTTTAGGGGAGTTCGGCTTTGCCGCCAGTGCCCAGTGCGATCCCACTTTCAAGCAATTTTTACAGCTAATGAAAAGCAGCCCCTGGCTCGGCTGGAGCTACTGGGCCGGCGGCCGCTGGTGGAGCGCCAGCTACCCCTTTGCACTCAATACCGACCTGGAGGCGCCCTCGCCCCAATGGGCAGTGCTCCACCCCTATTTTGCACGGCGCCCCCTTCCCCCAACGCCTGGGGGCGCAACTCCCTAGGTTTGAATCGGGCTAACCAGGTTTGAACCGGGGCTAATTAATCGGAGCTTGCTATGAATCAGATCCATGAGACTCCCACCGCTGTTACACCCGAACCTGGTGCGGCAGTTACTGCGCTGATTGCCTCTGCAAACGGCAAAAATCCCGCGCCTGCAGCCTCGGCACCACCCAGTTTTTTGCTGCTTACCGCCCACGATTATCGCTCGCCGCGCCGCGCCGGCATCCACTTTATTGCCGACGAATTGCGTCACCTGGGCCAGACTCGCTTTTTCTCGCTGCGCTTCAGCCAGCTGTCGCGCCTTACCGGTGACCCGCGCCTGTCGCTCGCCGCGCGTGCCAACCGTATCGAGCACCACCAGGGTGTGGACTGCTACCTGTGGAAAACGCCGATTCACCCGTTTAACACCCGCCGGCGCTGGCTGCGCCCGCTCGAAAACCTGCTCTACCGCTGGTACCAGCGCGGTGCCAATCCCGTTCTGCACACCTGGATTCAAGAGGCCAATGTCATACTGCTGGAAAGCGGTGTGGCGCCGATATTTTTTGGGCTGATCAAACAACTGAACCCAGGGGCAAAGCTTATCTACCGCGCTTCCGATGCGCTGGA
>CBINKF010000026.1:0-11983 GCA_966251115.1 uncultured Cellvibrio sp. | reverse complement strand
GTGGGAGTAAAGGGCAGGGTGATTGCCTCCGATATTTTGCCCATGGACTCATTGGAGCAGGTGGACTTTATCCAGGGCGACTTTACCGAAGAATCGGTGTTTAACCAGATAATGGAAAAGCTCGGCGGCGCCCAGGCAGAACTGGTGATGTCGGATATGGCCCCCAACATTAGCGGCGTGGATGTGGCCGACCAGGCGGCGTCTATGTACCTGGTGGAACTGGCCCTGGATATGGCCTGCCAAGTGCTCAAACCCAAGGCTAACTTTGTCACCAAGGTGTTTCAGGGCGAAGGTTTTGATGAATATGTCAAAGCCGCGCGCGCGCACTTTGCCAGTGTGGTGATTCGCAAACCTAACGCCTCGCGCCCGCGTTCGCGCGAAGTCTATGTGGTGGGCAAGGGTTTTAAAGGGCTTTAGTTGGCCCTGGAAAAATGCGTTACTGCCAATGAAAACGGGGAGCTAAGCTCCCCGTTTTCATTTTAATAACTTCATTTTAATAACTTGGACTATTCACTCATTCCAAACAGGGTGGCTATGGCCATGAGGATAAACAGGCCGCTGGCGATTTTGTGGGCGAGACCCATAGGCATTTTGTCCATCAGCCACTTGCCGGCAAAAATCACCGGGACATTGGCTAGCAGCATACCCAGAGTCGTGCCGGCTACCACGGCGCAGGTCATCCAGGCGTCTGCATTGAATTTGGCAGCGAGAATTACCGTGGCAATTTGGGTTTTATCACCCAGCTCTGCCAGGAAGAACAGAATAAAAGTGGCAATAAAGGGGCCGAAACTCGCGAAGCGGTTTGTTTCGTCATCCTCTTTATCAGGAATTAACAACCAGATGGCTACGGCGAAGAAGCTACCGCTGACAATCCAGGCAAACCACTGAGGTGGAATCAAATGGGAAATCCAAGCGCCCAGCCATGCGCTTAGCCCGTGGTTAAGCAGTGTTGAGAGTAAAACCCCAAAAGTAATTAGGTAAGGACGACCATAGCGAGCGGCAAGAAATAGCGCTAAAAGTTGGGTTTTATCGCCGATTTCTGCAATAGCGACGGCAGCAGTTGAGCTGAGAAATGCTTCCATTGAATTGTCCAAGGCGGGATGAAAACACAGAGGTATAGCCTGCGTCCCGCCTGGTTCGCCGGTTATACCTCAGGTCTCATCAATCGAGGCCAGCTTTAATATCCCTTAAAGAGACAAGCTGGAAGGGATCTGATGACCATGTGCATTGAGGCACAAGTTTGTTGATCATCAGGCCGCGTGGCGGCAGATTACTCCCCTGAGAAGGCGCGCAGTCTAATCTAGCCGCGCGCCTGGTTCAAACAATTTAACACTACTTGAGTGCGTGCAGTACCTCACCGCCGTAGGGCATTTTGGGCAGATATTCGGCCATCATATCAACCGCATCATTGTAAATTTTGCGCACATTAGGTTTGCTGCCAACTTCCATGCGACGCGACAACATAGTTACCGGAAAAAAACATTGTTGGGTGCCTTTTGCACAAAGCGCGCGACTGCGGCCTAAAGAATCGCGGTAGACCTTCCACTCCAGAGTGTGTGGGAAGTCTGCCAGCAATACATTGCCCATGGCAACGCCCATAGCCTGCTGGGTGTCCGAGTCAGACTGGCCGACCAATTCCTTATCGACAACCCGCTGTAAGGTATCCAAATCCGACAGGTTTTGACGCAGTGGCGTACCCAATTTGGTCTGGGTTAACGCATTGATTTTGCTGAGCTGCTTATCCATTTGGTTGCGGTCCATCCAGCCCAAATCCTCGATGGTGACTTTGTTTTCGGGTTGAACCTTGGGTGCGCTTTCGCTAATCACGTTAAGCGGGGTGTCAGCAAAAGCGGGAGTCAGACACAGGGCCAGGGTACATAAGGTGAGAAGGCGCATAACAAATACCTGATAACTCAAATTAATTGGCAGAAAGTTTATCACTGTCGAGGGAAATTCTGCTGTCGTGCGGGTTGGTGAAGACCAGAGCCTGGGGCTGCACTTCCGGCAAGGGTAGCGAGAATCCATTGGGCATAACAACCTGAATATGTTCCGGGCGCAACTGGCGCGGTTCTGCCACCCCGCAGGAGTGGGCGATCATCGAGACACTTTTGGTCATGTTGCGGTGATAGGCCGCCACTCGCTCGGATTTTTCGGTGGGGTCCAGGCCGCGCTGCAATTTGGGGTTGTGCGTGGTTACGCCGGTAGGGCAAGTGTTTTTATGGCACTGCATGGCCTGGATGCAACCCAGCGAGAACATAAAACCGCGCGCCGAGTTAACAAAGTCAGCGCCTGTCGCCAGTGCCCAGGCCACCATCGAGGGGGTAATCAATTTACCGGAGACGATCACCTTGATGCGGTCTTTAAGACCAGCCTCAGTCAACAGGCTGACCATCCAGGGCAGGGTTTCCTTAATTGGCAAACCGACATGATCAATCAGGGGCTGTGGCGCCGCACCGCTGCCGCCGTCGGAGCTATCGATGGTGATAAAGTCGGGGGCTGATTCAATACCGCGCACGCGAATCTCATTAATTAATTCGATCAGCCACTGGCGATCGCCGACAACTGCCTTAAAACCAACGGGCTTGCCGGCGAGATCGCGGATGTGATTGACCATATCGAGTAGGTCGACTACCGAGCGAATATCCCGGTGGCCATTGGGACTGATGGACGCCTGGCCGGGGTGGATGCCGCGAATTTCGGCAACCTCCTCGGTGACTTTTTCGGCGGGCAAAATACCACCTTTGCCGGGCTTGGCGCCTTGCGATAATTTAATTTCAAACATTTTTACTTGTTCGATAGCGGCCAGATTTTTTAATTTGTCGTCACTGAGGTCGCCGTGTAAATCGCGCACACCGTATTTGGCGGTACCAATTTGAAAGATCAAATCGCAACCGCCCTCCAAATGGTAAGGTGATAAACCGCCTTCACCGGTATTGAGCCAGCAGCCGGCCTTGGCGGCGCCACGCGACAGGGCGAGCACTGCAGGCTTGGAGATGGCGCCATAGCTCATGGCCGAAACATTAAAAATGGATGAGGTGGTATAAGGCTTTTTACAAAATGGACCGAGTGTGACTGGCGCTGGCTGGCTGGCATCCTCCTCTTGAATAGGAAATGCAGAATTTAAAAAAAGCAGCGTGCCTGTTTGATGAATATTGAGCGTCGAACCAAAGCCCACGTTGTTGTCGACATCTTTGGCCGCGCGATAAACCCAGGATCGCTCGGAGCGATTAAAAGGCATTTCCTCGCGATCCAGCGCAAAAAAATACTGGCGAAAAAATTCACCCAAATGCTCAAAGACATAGCGAAAGCGGCCGATGATGGGGTAGTTTTTGCGTATTGCATGAGTGGTTTGGGTAACATCGGCGATATACATATACACCAGCACCAGCAGCCCCAGGCCGATAACAACAATAAAACAAACTTCCAGCCAGGTGAGCAGGCTAAGGGTGAGATTGGCAGTCATTTACAGCTCCAAAACAGTTGGTCTAACCGGTGCGAGAATCGCTTAGTCGACAATGATTTCACTAAAAAATTTAACATTATTACGGCCCGAGGATTTGGCGTAGTACATGGCCAAGTCCGCATTTTTGATGAGGGTTTCCTTATCCTGGGCATCGTCTGGATAGAGGGATATACCCAGGCTGCAAGAAATTTTTAAATTAAAATTATCAATTTTAAAAGGCTGCTGCAGCGCGTGGCGAATTTTTTCCGCCACCTGGCGGCTAACTTGCCGCGCATTCAGGCTAGCCTGCTGCTGGTCGCGCTGGGATAAAATCACCATAAATTCATCGCCGCCAAAGCGCGCCAGTGTATCTGATTCGCGAATGCAGCCAAGCATACGGGCGGAAACTTCCTGCAGTAATCGGTCACCTATATCGTGGCCGTATAAATCGTTGACCGGTTTAAAATCATCCAGATCCACCAGCATCACCGCCACTTCCAACTTGTCGCGCTTACCAATTACCAGGGCCTGCTCAATGCGATCATCCAGCAACAGCCTATTGGGCAGGTGAGTCAAAGGGTCGTGGTAGGCGGCTTGTTGCAGGTATTGGCGTTGAATTTTTAACTCGTGCAGTTGCAGGTTGATACTTTTGGCCATGGTAGAAAAGTTGTTGGCCAGCAGTCCCATCTCGTCGTCGCTATTGAGGTTCAATTCGGGAATGGGATCGCCTTCGCGAAAGCGACCAAATGTCCTGGCGATTAACTGCAGCGGTTTGGATATTTGCTGGGCCAACAAATAGGAAATAATCACCAGCAATAAGCTGAACAAGAGCGACAGGCGCAGCGCCTGAAACCCCAGCTGGGTGGCATCGGCAAACACATTGTCCAAATCGCTGCACAAACCAATGACTAAATATTTTTGCAGGGTGGTGTATTCAAAGGGCACCTTCACCAGGGCCAATACCGCTGCTTTTTCGGGGTGGCGCAAATCCTGGGTGCGGGTAACTATCAAGGGTTCTTCACCCGAATAAATTTTTTGCGACTCGGGCACGCTCTCCTGGATGCGCACGTCCAACCCCTTATCGAACCCAAAGGTTTTTTCCGGGTCCGGGTGAATTAAATAATCGCCCTGGCTATTGGTGGCAACCAGCGTCAGGTTACTTGGTAAATCTTTTTGGATAAGCGCAAACATGCGTTCAAAGTCGATGTTAATCACCACCAAACCCAATAGCTGGTGCTCGGCGTCAAACACCGGGGTAGCCAAAATCAGCCTTGGTTTGCCATAGCCCTCGAGCATGCCGCGCTCTTTATTGAGGTGAATGGCAGAAACAAAAACCTTTCCCTCGGTGATTTTTAGTGTGTTGTACACATAGGGGAAGTGCCCTTTTTCTTGCAGGTCAGCAGCGGCAATTACTTCCGCGCCCTGGGGGGTGCGATCGGCGCGCACCAGTTCGCGGCCATAGTGGCCCGCGTCAATAAAACGCACCTGAAAATATTCGCTGTGGGTGTTAATAAGCTGGGTAAAAACGTAGCCGAGCCTGTTGCGAAGCAGTTGTGCCTTAGCCGGATCTTTGGTTTGCGCCATTTCCTGAATAGCGGGTAGGCGGGCAATAAATAGCAGGCTTTTGGCAGTTTCCTGCATAAAAAAATTGTAGCGTTGCGCAATAACCTGGCTGGCTGTGCTAAGGCGCTCTTTGGCAGTGTTTATTAACAGGTCGCGACCGTTGCTATAGGTAAAATAAACGCTCACGCAGGCGCTGCAAATGCTGATGATGGCAATCCACAGGCTTAGCTTATAAACAATGGGGGAGCGCATTAAAATTTTTCCATGGAATCGCCGGCAAAAATCTTATCCCAAAGGCTGTTGCGCAGTTCGGCATTTTCTACGGGTTCCAGCCAGATAATATGGGCGCGCTGATATAGATCGGCATCGCTCAGGGTGTTGGCCAAGCCATGGTTACTGGTCAAGCGCTGGCTCTGGCTTTGCTCCAAGGTAAAGTTAATCCACTGCTCGGCCAGAGGGCCGGCGCCGGCGCCAATGGCCCAGCAATCCAGCCAGGCGAGGGTGCCGTCGTCTGGCAGCGTATAGCCGACATCGGCGCCCACATCTTCGAGAGCCTTGAGTTGCTGGGTGCCATAGTTGGCATAAATGAGTGCAATTTGGTTGCTTTTGAACAGGCTAACCACCTCGTCGGGGGTGTTGTAGAAGGTCAAAATATTGCGCCTTAATTGAACTAAATGGCGCGCCGATGCGCGTAATTGCTCTGCACTTTGATGAAAGGGATCGGCAAAACCCAAGCTCAGGCCTGCGAGGGTGAAACTGTGGTTGCTGGTGTTAAACGCCAGTACCTGCCCCTGGTAGCGCGGGTCCCACAGGCTTTTAATGGAGCCGGGTGGACTGCTGACCAGGCGGCGATTGTAGATTAGGCCCATGGCTGAAAACGCATAGGGAATCCCATAGCTGGCGTCATGGTGAACCAGACCGGGAATTTGTTCTCGCGCCTGAAACCTGGAGGCCTGATGTTTAATGTTGGGAATTCGCGTGACTTCGACTGGCCGCACGAGACCTTTGTCAATATAGCGTTGCAGCTCGGCGGTGTTCACAGCGATCAGGTCGTAGGCGTGTCTCTGGGTATTGTTCGCGCGGCTCCAGAGTTCGTCATCGGAATAAACCACCGTGACTTCAAGCTTTACCTTAAAGCGCTGGCTGAATTCCCGTTGGATTTCCGGGTCGGCATAGCCCTCCCAGGCCAAAATACGCAAATCCGCCGGGGCTGCTGTGGCTGGACGAATAAATCCGCTCATCAGCAATATCAGCCCGATATATCTCAGCATCCCGGACGAAGACCTGGCCGCCCAGCGCAAATCACAGCGCAAGAAAGCAAATTTGCTTGAAATAGTTTTCATAAGGACGTGAATAGCAGTGGCCATGCCCCGGAAATATAAACTTATGGAGAATCTATGGTGCATTGCTTGTGCCGATTACCCTGCGTTCAGGCTGCTGGATCGCGCCTTATCCCTATTTTTTGTGCAGGATTTCCTGCCACCTTAGTGTAGGCGGGAACTGCCTTGGTCACCAGACTGCCCATACCAATTATTGCGCCATCACCTATGCTGACACCATCGACAATACCGACGTTTGCCCCTATCCACACATCCGCGCCAATACGGATTCCACGCGAGCGGGTAGGCTGGTCGCAGATGAGCTGCGCGGCGGCCATTCCGTGGTTAAAGGCATAGGCATAAGTGTAGGCGGCGATACGGCTATGGTCGCCTATTTCAATCCCCTTGCGCCCTCCATCGAGAGTGACGTGATGGTTAATAGATACACCGCGCCCGAGGCTTACCGGCCCATGGATCACACAGTCGGCCGCGATATAACTGTTATCGCCAATGACTATGGGGCGCCCAGGCTCAGCAAAAAGGCGCGCTTCGGGTGCGATAAAGCAGTTGGCACCTATGACCAGGGTTTCCATCTGCCGCAGATAGGCCTGGTGTTCATCCTGCCAGGCTTGCGCCCATTGGCGGTGTCTGGGTTTGAGGCTGGCATACAGCCAGGGCATATAGCTCAGCCGCAACTTGTGTTGCTGGCGATATTCATCGGACATAGCTTGGGTGAAAAAGTTTTTGAGGCGCCATTTTTTGAGGTGCCAATTATAGGGTCTTGCAATGACAATTAGGGTAAACTTTGGCGCAAATCTGACATCATCTTTTAATTTGCCAGCCTAAGTTGCAACTTAAAGTTGCAGGCCTGAGTTGCAAATTTAAGTTGCAAACAATCGGGGAAGCTAAAATGAGGCCGAGGCCTTCACCTAGCAAGGAGGGGGAACATAAAGACGGGTGTCCGCGGCTGTAGATTGAGTGGTTGTTCGCTTGGCCCGTCAACACTCCGACCAATAAGGCATCGGACTTCAGGGCACAAATCGCAACATGGAGCGCTGAAATAAGTGCTCATAGGGTTAACCCGTTCCAAATACAGCCAGCGCGGACCCCTGCAACTGATTATAGCCAGCAGGCATTTTGCTTCCAGTAGCGGCTTAGTTTTTTTATCTCGCTGATGCCATTTTTTTATGGCAGTTTATGTATATCCCTAACAGTTAAAGCCCTGACGGCTTGCTGATTTTATCTTGAGCAGATGTGCAAATTGTACGAATTAATTGAAACTCACCCAGAGTTTATTCTGATTTATAAAAAGCCTGGCGCCAGCTTTCACAGTGAAACAGGCGCGCCTGGTGTATTTGAACAGGTGCGTCAGGATTTGAATGTAGCGCAGCTGTTTCCGGTGCATCGACTGGATAAAGTCACTTCAGGTATTTTGTTGTTCGCGACAACAGAAGCGGCAAACCGTGAATTGAGCGAGCAATTCCGCTTGCGTCAAACCGAGAAATATTACCTGGCATTAAGCGCCCATAAACCGACAAAAAAGCAGGGCAAAATCATCGGTGATATGGCGGCCTCGCGAAGAGGGACATACAAGCTTTGTCACAGCCTTAACAATCCTGCGATCACCCAATTTTTTAGCAAAGGACTAGGGCAGGGTTTGCGCCTTTTCATGCTTAAACCCCACACCGGTAAAACCCATCAATTGCGTGTTGCGCTTAAAAGCCTCGGCGCGCCAATTTTAGGTGACGAGAGTTACGGCGATAAACACAACACCGATCGCACTTATTTGCATGCCTACAGCCTCGGATTTTGTTTTAGAGGAAAGGTGTATCGCTACACCCAGGCACCGCGTGAAGGCGGCGAGTTTTTAAACCCGGCTTTTACGGCTGCGCTGGAAGAATTTGCCCGGCCGTGGGAACTCGCCTGGCCTCAGCTCGGAGTAAAAGCGCGTGCTTAGGTTAAATATACTGGCGCGCTACGTCCTGGCTTTGGCGTTAATCCTGGGGTTGGCTGGCTTTTATTTCCGCACTCAGACGCAGCTGGTGGGTGAGCCGGCGCACAATCAATATAGGGTTGTTTATCAGCGCTGCTGGTTCAAAATGCCCTGGCGCCAAAGTATTCGCTGTGGTCAATTGCTCACCCCCCAAAATCAGGGCGGCTTTAGCTTGCCTTTTGTCATTATCCAGGACGATTCCGCTGAACATAAAACCGACCCTCTGGTGTATTTAACAGGGGGTCCTGGTGCCAGTGCGCGTTTGAATGATGAGGGTATTGAGGCCTGGTTGCACTGGCTGGAATACGCCAACCTCGGGCGCGATTTGATTTTAATGGACCCGCGCGGCACGGGCCGCTCTACACCGGCGCTTGTGTGTTCAGCGTTTAATCGCTTCAACCGGCAATTGTTCCAACTCAACCTTCCCTTGGCGGAAGAATTGGAACAAAGCTACAGAGTGACCAAACACTGTTTTGAAAACTTGCAACAAGCCCAACCTGGGCTCAGTCCGAACATGTTTGGCACACAGCACAGTGCCCGGGATATTCGCGCGCTTATTGCGCAGTTAAATTATCCGGCGTGGAATTTACTCGGCGTATCCTATGGCACCCGCTTGGCATTGGAAGTGGCGCGACAGGAATCCCAGGAGCAGAGGCAGCGCCAAGCCAGCGGTTTGAGAAGCCTGGTGTTGGACTCTGTCTATCCGCCGGGATATGGTGGCGTGCAAACCTGGCCCCAGGTTCTCGATGCGGCGTTTCAGGATTTTTTTAGCGCTTGCGCAAGTTCTTCAGCATGTATGAAGCCCCTGGCATCCGCCCAAAAATCACGCCCACTGGCTGAACTGTTCCTGGCGGCATTGGCGCAATTGCAGCAGCATCCACAAACCTTAACTGTGGCGCGCTGGGATGGTGAAGCGCCGGTAAATTTTTTAGTCAACGATCACCGCTTGTTGTCGGCCAGTTTTGCAGCCATTTATCATCCGGACGAATGGCCGCAAATCACCGGGGCAATTGCTGCTGCACTGGATGTCGATGGGGAGGCGCTACTGCCGTTGATTAAACCCTATATCAACAACAGCCTGTCGAGTGATTTTAACAGCCTGGCATTTATGCTGGTGGATTGCGCGGACAATCCCATTGGCAGTGAAGCGCAATACAATCAGGCAGTGGCTCGCTACCCATTGCTGGCAAATTACACCCGCGATCAGTGGCGCTTTCAAATTTGTCACGCCTTACCTCAAACGAAACCCGTCGCCACTCTGACGCTATCTCAACCCCAGGTTCCTGCACTTATGTTGAGTGGCGCACTGGACCCTATAACACCGGCGGCCTGGGCCCAGAGTTTAAAAAAACAGTGGCCGCAACTGCAGTGGTTGGAACTGCCCCGGGTAGCTCATGGGGTATTAGGGGAGGACGCCTGCGTGTTAGCACATTTGCGGGATTTTTTGGACTCGCCACAAGCCCAATTTAATCCCGGCTGTGGGAGCCCAACAATTGCAACCGCTGAGCAAGCTTCGACTACTGGGGAATAAGTTCTGCCAGCTTTTCTTTGGAGCTGATATAAATCGTCAGCTCTTGACCGGGGTGTATGTAGCTCTCGTCTTTAACACTGTTCCAGCTCAGCAAGTCGTTTTTACTCACATCAAAACGCTGGGCGATTTGATGCAGGGTGTCGCCGGGCTGAATGTGGTAGGTCAGTTTATTGTTCTCGGGGTCGAAATCTACCTGGGTGGCAATTAACAATTTTTGCCCGGGCTTTAATTTGCTTTTTCTATTCAGGTTATTCCAGTCCATCAGCGTGGACATCTTGAGGTTGTTTTGCTTGGCAATCTTCCACAGGCTGTCGCCCGATTGAACTGTGTATTGCGCGCGCGCGCTGTGAAAACTCTGGTCGTTCTTTTCCGCTTCGGCCGCGTATTCGGAAACCCAGGCCTGCTGACCCGGAATCATTAATTCCTGACCGATACGCAAGTTTGCCCCCTTGAGGTGATTCAATTTTTGAATCGCCGTAACGCTGCTGCCAAACTTATGCGCAATTCCACTGAGGGTGTCGCCCGATTTGACTTTGTAGGGGCCATCAGCTTTCAGTGGCCCAATTTTGGGCAACTGGTCGAGAATCTGCGTAAGCTCGCTGGCGTCGGCAATGGGCACCAGAAGTTCGCGGTTCGCCTGGGGGTAGGTAATCCATTTGGAATAGCCCGCGTTCAACATCCGCAACTCATTTGGGTCCATATCTGCCATGCGCGCGGCTTGGGCCAGGTCTATCGGCCGATTGAGATTAACTGTAGTGAAATAGGGGTCGTCAGGTAAATCGCTGAGAGTCAGGTCATATTTTTCTGGCTCAGCGACAACTTTGGACAGCGCCAATAGTTGTGGCACATAGGCCTGGGTTTGCTTGGACAAGGGAAGTGACCAAAAATCTGTGGGCTTACCTTTGCGCTGATTACGGCTGATGGCGCGCTTTACTGTGCCTTCGCCGGCATTATAGGCCGCCAGCGCCAAAAACCAGTCGCCGTCGAACATGTCATGCAGGCGCTTGAGGTAGCGAATAGCGGCGTCGGTGGAGGCGATCAAATCGCGGCGGCCGTCATACCATTGGTTTTGCTGCAGGCCAAAGTTTCTCCCGGTTCCAGGCACAAATTGCCATATGCCAGCAGCCTTGCTGGGTGAGGAGGCAAGCGGGTTATAGGCGCTTTCGACAAAGGGCAGCAATGCCAACTCGAGCGGAAGATCGTTTTCTTCCAGCTGGCTTTTTACGTAGTAAAGATAGGGGCGACTCTGCTCGGTTACCTTATCCAGATACTGCTGGTTGTTGGCGTACCAGCGCAGATAATTGCGCACCTGATCATCTTCGACTTCGGGTAGGCCATATCCCTTAACCAGGTCGGACCAGAGGTTTTGGTCATCTTGCTGCTGGGGTGCAGAGGTTTCATCTGTGGCGGTTGCTGTGGTTTCAGTCGCCGGAGCGGCTTCGGGGTTTTGGCTGGTGTTTTCAGGCTTTTTGGAAAACTGGTTACAGGCAGTGAGGTTAAAGACGCAGGCGAGGGTGATACAGGTGGTCAATAACGACTGTCGGAAACTCGGCTTCATAGTGTTGCTTCTATCTTATTGGCTAGCGTGATTTATCGACTGGCTGGTTTTTTGATCGCTTTTGGCTTAGAACCCGAAATGCGGATATTGCCAAAGCTAAAAACTAACTATCCTAAAAAACCAGCTATAGGGTTAAAAAATCTATAAAAAAGCCATATCAATGGGACTAAAATCCCGATTTTAGAGACTGGCTATCTAGGGGTCAATCAGAATTCACTGGAGAAGCGACGCACTTCTCCTCATTTTACGTGGCATTCCAGGTGTCTTTTAAGGCGCGCAATGCACCAAACACCGCCGCTGGTTCCGTCAACCTTTGTCCGGTATGTTGCTCCACCGCCAGGGCCAGGGCGGGTAATTGACAGCGCAAAAAAGGATTGGTGCGATTTTCCACGCCTATAGTACTCGGCAAGCTGGGGAGCTTGCGCGCGCGAAGGGCAAGTGTCTGGGCAATGCGCGCAGGAATTTCCGGATTATCCGGTTCCATCGCCAGGGCAAAGGCCAAATTCGCCTGGGTGTATTCGTGGCTGCAGTAAATCAGGGTTTCTGCGGGTAGGGCGGCCAATCGCTGCAGCGAGGC
>CBINKF010000025.1:0-12003 GCA_966251115.1 uncultured Cellvibrio sp. | reverse complement strand
AATACCACACTGTAGGGCTTGCGGCGCACAGCTTCGGTCAGCACACCGCCTTCACCATAGCCGACATAACCTGGCGGAGAACCCAGCAGCATGGAAACCTTGTGCTCCTCTTTAAACTCGGACATGTTGATAACAGTAATATTTTGCTCACCGCCATAAAGAATATCCGCCAGCGCCAACGCAGTTTCAGTTTTACCAACACCACTGGAACCCACCATAAAGAACACGCCAATGGGTTTGCGTGGGTCTGTCAGGCCAGCGCGCGAGGTGCGAATGGATTGCGCAATAGCTTCCAGCGCATGGGATTGACCGATGACTCGCTGCCCCAAGACTTCGGGCAAATTCAAAATGGATTTGATTTCGTCGGACACCATTTTGCCTACGGGAATCCCGGTCCAATTAGCTACGACTTCGGCAATGGCCTGGCCATCCACATTAACCTGAATCAGTGGCGATTCCTTTTGCAGGCCCTGCAACTGCACACGCAAATCCTGCAGCTGGGATTTCAGCCCTGTGTCCACTGCCTCCGGGTTGCCTTCGTGGAAGGCTTTTTCAATATCGCCCTGCAATTTGCGAATAGCAGTTACCAACTCCTGCTCCGCTTGCCATTGTTGTTCCTGCTCCTGCAAGCGCACTTCCAGTTCGGCTTTGAGCTGCACCTGCGTGTGAATCTCCTGTTCGTAGTTGCCCAGAGCAGCATTCTCACGCCCCAGGGATTCAATAGTGGAATTACATTGCGCGATCTGGCGACGCGTATCCTCAATGGCGGCCGGGGTTGCGCTTTGGCTCAGGGCAACGCGCGCGCAGGCGGTGTCGAGCAGGCTCACGGATTTATCGGGCAACTGGCGTGCGGTAATGTAGCGCGAAGATAATTTTACTGAATCGACTATGGCCTCATCGAGGATGCGCACCTTGTGATGTTTTTCGAGCATGGGCGTAATAGCGCGCATCATATTGATGGCCTGGGCCTCACTGGGCTCTTCAACTTTGACCACTTGGAAGCGGCGGGTAAGCGCTGGATCGCGCTCAAAATATTTTTTGTATTCCGCCCAGGTCGTTGCCGCAATGGTGCGCAACTCACCCCGCGCCAGTGCCGGTTTCAATAGGTTTGCTGCGTCACCCTGGCCCTCTTTGCCACCCGCACCAATTAACGTGTGGGCCTCATCGATAAACATGATGATGGGTTCTGGCGATGCTTTAACCTCGGCGATTACCGACTTCAAGCGATTTTCAAATTCACCTTTTACGCTGGCACCCGCTTGCAGCAAGCCCAAATCCAGGCTGCGAATCGTGACGTTTTTGAGTTGATCCGGCACGTCGCCCTGCGCGATTCGCAGCGCAAACCCCTCCACCACAGCGGTTTTACCCACACCCGCCTCACCGGTGAGTATGGGGTTGTTTTGGCGGCGGCGGATCAGGATATCAATTATCTGGCGCACTTCCTGATCGCGCCCCAAAACCGCATCAATTTTGCCGCTTTTGGCCGCTGCGGTCAGATTCACTGTAAATTTGTCGAGCGCGGGCGTATTGCTGGGGCCGGTATTGGCAGATGAACTATTGGAGGATGCCTCATCACCACCAGTCGCCACTTTGGTTTGACGCGACTCACTGGTTGCACCGGGGATAGTGCGAATAAATTCACGCAGCGACTCCGGGTTTATTTTACGCAGTTCGCCGTTGGTTAAATCGGTGGTGCGACGCAGGCCATCATCCAGTAATAATGCGGCGAGAATATGCGCCGAGCCTACACGCGCCTGAGCATATTCTACCGAGGCGAGAATCCAGGCGTTTTTTGCCAGATCCACTATAGTGGGCGAGAGCGCGGGGGCGCGCGAATTGCCGCCTTTTATGGCGTCCAGCTCGCGGTTTAAATGGGTAACCAAATTGGTGGGATTGATCTCGTATTTAGCCAAAACATACTGCAAATCCGAATCGGGAACTTCCAGCAGCTTTAACAGCCAGTGCTCGATCTCAACGTTATAATGGGTGCGTGCCAGACACAGGCCTGCTGCACCCTCAAGGGCATTGCGACAGGGTTCATTGAGTTTTACCACTAGCGACTTAAGATCAATGCTCAGCATGGTTATTTCCTTAACAGAGATAAAATTAAATTAATTGCGTTTGGCCGAGACAGTAATTTTTACCGTCTCACTCGCACCGGCAGAACTGCCATCGCCCATCATCCAGCTGCTCCAACCGAGTATCGGTGGCTGCTTGGCACTCATCAGCATACGTTTGGGCAGGTCCGCGCGATTGATAACCATAATAAATTCATAGTCCTGCTCCATTCCCAAATACATTTGCACCAGCTGGTTCATTACCCCAAAAGTTTTGGTGCCGGGCGCAAAAATGGCGAGCTGCTGTTTATTGAGAGGGCCGATAACTATGCGAATCTTCCCCTGGGCAATCCAGGCGCGCGAGCCCAGCATGGCTGAGTGCCCGAGGCGCGCGTTTTGCCCCTGCGGGTTAAAACGATCGCCCATGCGCGTGCGTATATCAGCAATCAGCTCCTGCCACTGGCCGATAAATTGCTCTACCTCAACGCGCAACCCGAAATAGTCGGCCAACATGCGCTTAAGCCCCGAGGCGGTACGCACCTGACTGACAAAGAGCCCACCGTAATAAATCAGCGAATGATCGGACAATCCCAGGCGATTGTTCAGCTTTTGCGTTCCCATTCCAACTAGCGATAGCAGCGCTTGTGTAGGTGCAAAAGATTCGCTGGCGCGACTCTGGCTGAGCTGGCTGCGCTCAATGCTTAACGGCAGCGAATATTTGGTTTGCGCCCGATAAAAAAGCGAAATAATGCGATGATTAAATAAATCCAGAAAGTGCGCAAAACTTTCGTCTTTTTGCTTTTGGCGCTGCAGTAAAAACTCTGTGTAGTGATAGGGCATTACCCCCATAGCACCCAGCAAGCCAATAAAATTAGCCTGTGCGCGTATGGCTCCAGAATCGCTTTTACGCGAGAGTTCAATGCGCGCTATTTCATTTTCCGGAAAAGCCAGAGTGGGCTTGGTAAAAAATTCCAGCGTCTCATTAGCCGGAGGGGTGAATTCCCCTATTAAGCCATAAGGCGACTGGTTAACGAATGCCTGACCATGAGCTACCTGGCCATAAACTGCCTGGTTCGCCTCCGCCTTGCCCGGGGTATAGACCAGCGCGCGCTCGAGCAGGCGCACTGCCTGCTGGAAACTAAAACTGTGCGGAGCAGCAAGCAGCTGCTCAATCAGAGAAGTACTTTTTCGCCGGCGCGCGGGGAACATTTTTTTAGATAACCTTCTTTGTTTTTGCGTCTGGCCACAAGGCGGGTGAAAGAGTTTACCGAGCAATAAAGTCCAAAAAAGTGCTCCAACACAGTTGCGAATAAATAGCTGCTACTGCCCGAGAGCTGGGCGTCGTCAATCGTGAGGCTTATCTCCAGACCGCGACAGAGAGCGGTGCGCCCATCAACAGCCAGGGGAGCACTCATAGCATGAATATCCAGCGCAATGATGGACTCAATAATCGCGCGCGATGCCGATGAATCTTTAAAGTCGTACAGGCGCAATATTTCCTTGAGCGCCGCCAGCGCATCGCGCGAGCCACCGAGCGATAGCTGGTTGAGATTAAGATGCGACAGGAAGCGCCAGCGCGCGCCCTTACCCAGAGCGGGCCGCAATGCGCGCGTGGGTTGAATCAGGCAGCGAATTTTTTCGCAGGGTGGCGAACCCTCCACACACTGCAAGCGTGGCTGCTCAGTGGAGAAAGGTAACTTCTCCGGCAGGTTGCGATTGCTGCAGGTGGTTTTTATCAACAGAGTTTTATCGTCGGGTAAATTGGGGTTGAGCTGCAAATCCACCAGCGATAAGAGTACATCGGTCGCGTCATCGCGATTGCCTGTACCCAGTTTTGCACTCTGACGCTTGGCAAACCAATAGGCCCGGTTATTCAAATCTATTTGCTGGTGCTTAATGCCATAGAGGGGTACGAATTCATGGCGTTCGCCACCGGAGCTGAGCCCGGTCACCTGATCCACCGAATAAACCTCGTAGCCCAGCGGACGGCGCATATCCGGCACCAGTGGGTATTCAGCAATTTTATGGTCGAGCTTTATCGGGTCAGCCTGGTGCTCAAACAAGTTGACTACCGGTGTACAGCCCAGCACAAAATTAGACGCAGACAGGTTGCGCTCCAACTCCGTTGAAGAGGACTTAAGGTAAATATAAATATTGATTTCCTGTTTGAGTTTGACCATGGAAGATTTAAGTCCAGTCAAATCAAAAAACAGAAACTTTTCGGGAAAAGCAAAAAACTCGGTAATCAGGCGATAGCCTAAAAAAGCGCTGGCGGGATAAGGTAACAGCCCCTCACTTTCGGCAAAACCAACTGGCTTAATTGTTTCGCGAGGCAAGTAGGTGGGGTTCACATCCGCTTCGGAATTCGCCACTGCCAATTGTATGCACTCATTGAACAGCAGTTCATACAGAGGGTTTATATGCTGCGGCTGGCCTTTGAGAAAAAAGCGCAGTTTTTCTGGTTGTATCTCTTGTAAATTCAGCGTTTCGTTAAAGGTTTTTAAACGCAGATGCAATACCCCATTCGCACCACGCGCCTCATTAGCGCCGGGGGTGGCAAAGGGGCGCCCCAGCAGTTTCGCCTCCTCCACGACCAGTGGGAAAATTTCAGTGTCGTAAATACTGGTGAAGCGGCAGTTTTCGCCCTGGAACTGATCAGTTTCCAGGAGTGTGCGCGCCGGAATTGTATACCCCCCTTCCAACTGCTCCCGGTCAGGAACAAATTGCACTATGGTCATGGACGGTAAAGGGCGCTGGTAGTGGGGATAAAGCACACCCAGCAGGGCATCGCTAATCTCGGAGAAATCATCGTCCAGCTTATGGTGTACTCGCGCGTTGAGATAGGCAAAGCTTTCAATCAGGCGCGAAACATGGGGATCTTCGATAGTATCTGAACTGACGCCTAGGCGGCCGGCAATCTTGGGATGCTCTTCGGCAAACCTGGCGCCCTGTTGACGCACATAGGCCAATTCCTTTTCGTAATAGGGGAGCAATTCATCAGACATGGTGGGATTCTTCCACGGTAACTGTTCTAAACACCGGGTCTAAAACGGAATCAAACACAATAATTTCGGGCGCGGGGTCGGCATAGAGAGTGGCATCTATGCGAAAACGCAGCGAGCGATCACCGACGTCTTTATTATCAATATGCTGCACCTTAATGCTTTTAAAGCGCGGTTCGTATTGCGCCAGGGTTCTCTCCAGGCTTTTTACAAACTGTCGCTTCTTTTCTATATCGGCGATATTTACCGTGGCCAGGTCGGGCAAACCATAATTTATCAACGAGTGCCCCAACTGCTGCAAGTGCTCCGGTGCCGACTTCATACGAAAACGAGTGTTGAGGAGATTTTCCAAGTCGCGTTTCACGCTCATGCGCAGATCACGCAAATATTGATTGCGACCTATATTGGCCTCAACACCGACATGGGGTTCTCTGTCAATCAGACGATCCAGTATCGAGGGACGAATTTCCTTTTTTTTATCCAGACGCATCTACACAAATACCTGCTAGCTGGCTTGCATTAATTCGGTGACCAGTTCCAGTTCGGATACCATTTGATCCAACTGATAGTGCGGCACCAGGTGTATAACACAAAAATATTGCCCGGGCTTATCCGGGTGTTCTTCCACTTTTACGCGCGCCTGGCGCAGCGGGTAGCGCGCCTGTTCCTCCCAGTCCAGGTCGTCGCGTCCCGTGGTGTAGCGAAATAGCCACTCCATTAAAAAGCGCTCACAGTCTTCAGCGGTAATAAATGAACCCACCTTATCGCGAATCATCACTTTTAAATAATGCGCGATACGCGATGCACAGAGCACATGCTGAAGCATGGCCGATAACTTGGCATTAGTGTCATCTCCTTTCGCTGTGCGCGCCCTGGGCAACTGCACCGACTGGTTACTGTAAAACGCCGCATAAGGCGTGTCGTAGCAGTGACACAAAGGAATTAACCCCAGATCGCTTAACTCACGCTCCTGAGTGTCGGTGATAATCACGTCGACAATGGGTTTGGTTGCAACACCGGGGGCATCTGTTGCGAAATCCACATTGGTCAGATTCGTGACCAACCCACCGCCTATTTGATCGCGCGGTACACCGCGAATATGGCCAAACCAGCCAACGCTGGCAAATTCGCGCAGCAGGATTCCACCAAAGGCAAAACAGGCATTGCCCCAAAGCCCAGTGGAGTTGCCGCGACCGACGGGTTTATCAAAATAAAAAATGCCCTTGTAGCTGCCTGGGGTAGATCGGTACGGGCCGCGCAACAAAATGCGCGGCACGGTTAACCCAACAAAACGGCTATCGGGCTTTTCCCGCAGGGAGCGCCAACGGATATATTCGTTTTGGCTAAATATTGTTTGCAAATTAATTGGCATGCCCAGGGTCGAAAAATCGTCCAAGCCAAATAACTCACTGGATGTTCCCGCAATTAATGGCGCAAATGAGGCGGCGGCAATTTGGCTCAGCGCTGCAAGCGCTGCCAAATCATCATTGGGTTGGCGGGCGGAGCGCTTATGGCTGATTTCGTAATCGCCAATAATCACCCCATAGGGTTCGCCACCCGGAGTACCGTATTCTTCGCTGTAAACTTTTTGAAAGAGTTGGCTCTGGTCAAAATCCAGCGCTTTTTCCAAATCGCGACACACTTCAGCCCAGGCGATATCCAGAACGCGGATTTTGATATTGCGGTTCATATCCGCCTGGACAACCAGATACCAGAGACCGCGCCAGGAAGCCTCCAATTTTTTAAAACTGGGAGCATGAACGACGGCATTCAGTTGATCGTTAATCAGGTGATCCAAATCGCCAATTGCGCGATTCAGCTCCAGGCGAATATCGTCAACTGATTTCAGCTTGCGCCTATTAGTGTAATGTTCCAGCCAATAATCCAACGCCTTCAGATTATCGCGTTCGGCGAGGAACTGATCGAGGTTGAGGGTGTAGGGTTCTTGCGCGCAGACAATATCGAGCAGCTCGGCGGAAGCATCCTTGGCTTGCCGTTTCGCAAATTCTTGATCAATCGAGCTAGTCACAGGGGCATCCAATTGCTCTGACAAAAGAGGCGGCTCAGGCCGCCTCTTGGGTTACTACCTAATGGCTAACAATTAACCCGCCTTGGGGATATTGGCAACCAGGCGCAAGGACGCTGTCAGCTCTTCCATTTGCAACCAGGGACGCATCATAACAACAGCGTTAAATACCCCAGGCTGACCGGGAACTTCTTTTACCTCTACGCGCGCTTCGCGCAGCGGGTATTGAGCCTTGGCTTCAGCACTGGCGCCTTCGCTACCATTGACGTAGTTGCTGATCCAGCGATTTAACCAGGTCTCTGCTTCACCCGGCTCCATAAAGGAACCAATCTTGTCGCGCGCCATCACCTTGAGGAAGTGCGCAATACGAGAGGTGGCCATAATGTAGGGCAGTCGCGCAGAAATAGCGGCATTAGCAGTCGCATCCGGATCGTCATATTTTTTGGGGCGCTGTGTAGTTTGCGCACCAAAAAACACAGCGTAATCGGTGTTTTTGTAATGACACAGCGGCAGGAAGCCCATTTTGCTCAGCTCAGCTTCGCGGCGGTCAGTAATGCCAATTTCGGTAGGGCACTTCTGGTCGGTATCGCCATCGTCGCTCACAAACACGTGGCTGGGCAGGCCTTCAACCTTGCCACCGCCCTCAGCACCGCGAATCGCTGTGCACCAGCCATTTTCGGCAAAGGCAGCAGTCAGAGTGGTACCCAGAGCATAAGCGGCGTTCATCCAGCAATAATCGTCGTGTTCAGTTTCTGAGTGACGACCATCTTCAGTGCGCGCGGCCTCTTCGAAGTTAAATGCTTCGACAGGCTTGGTCGCTTGGCCATAGGGCAAACGCGCCAATACACGCGGCATGGTCAGGGTTACAAAACGAGAGTCTTCAGTATCGCGGAAACTGCGCCACTGAATGTACTCAGCACTGTCAAAGATTTTTTCCAGGTCGCGCGGCTTGGAAAGCTCGGTAAAGCTGTCAAAACCAAACATTTCCGGCGCTGCGGCAGAGAGGAACGGACAAAAACCCGCCGCCGCCACATTGGACATTTTGGAAAGCAGCGAAATGTCATCCGGGTGAGTCGTAAATTCGTAGTCACCAATAATGGCCGCGTAGGGCTGACCACCAGCGATACCGAATTCGCTTTCGTAGATTTTTTTGAAAATCTGGCTCTGATCAAACTCGACCGCCTTTTCCAAATCCTTGCCCAATTCCTTTTTGGAAATGTTGAGCATGCGAATTTTGAGTTGGCTGCTGGTTTCAGAGTTATTAACAAAATAGTTGAGGCCGCGCCAGGAGCCTTCCAATTTTTGGAATTTTTCCTGGTGCATTACCGAAGCCAATTGCCTGGACATTAACTCGTCAATTGCCTTGATGGCTGAATTGATCGTAATGGTGAGGTTTTTATCCCACTTTACCGTGCCTTTCATGGCCTCCTGGGTGAGTGTGCGCAGCAATTCCTCAGTTTCATCGCGCGAGGTTTGCTTGGTGGCACCAATCGCCTGTTCGAGGAAACTAAGTTCCTGCGTTTCGACTTCTGCGGATTGACCGGCCAGCTGTTCTTGATTGGTCATTTAATTACTCCTCGCTTTTGCCTTCGGCGCCAATACCCAACTCACCGGACAGGGAAGACAGGGCATTTGTGTTGCTCAAAACGGCTTCGAGCACATTTTCCAGATCTTCGGAGCGATCCGCCTTGGTTAACAGATCGCGCAGCTTGTTGCGTGTTTCCATCAACTTTTTAAGCGGTTCAATTTGCTCCACCAGACGATGCGGCTCAAAGTCTTCCATGGATTTGAAATCGAGATTGACCGACATTTCACTGCCGTCGCTCTCCAGCATGTTTTCCACCTTCAAACGCAACTGTGGATTTACCTTGCTCATGATTTCGTTGAAGTTATCGCGATCAATTTGCGAAAACTTGCGGTCTTTTAAAGGTTTTTTACTATCCAGGTTGTCACCCGAATAATCACCCATAACGCCCATCACAAAGGGAATTTCCTTTTCAACAATGGAGCCGTTGGTCTCCACATCATAGGTGATGTGAACACGAGGCTTTCTGACGCGCTTTAATTTATCGTGGATGCTCTCGGACATAATCCCTAATCCTCTCTGGGTAGGTTGGTGATGAATTAATCTTCAATATGTTTTACACCCGTAAGCATGGTGAAATGCTTGCGGGCAGCCTCGTCGGGTATCAACTCGACGATTAACTCTTCCAGCGCCATATTGCCCCACTTAACCGCTTTTTCAAGCGCGTGGGACACCGGCGAATGAGGCTCGGTTTTTTTAAAAAACTGGGCGATCTCAAGAAGCTGTTTAAAGGCGACTTCGCGCGAATTTATGGCCTCGACAACCACATTTTTAGCGCCACCTGCGGTTTTGCCCGAGGTGGTATCTTGCATGTCACCGCTGGCGGTTTCGGCAACTTCTTCTACCGGCAGCGGAAGCAAGTGCTTGGCCAGATGATTCACCGCGGAACTGCACTCTTCCAATACATTGACCAAAGCGCGCATCGAGGGTGCATCATCTCTGCCGCAGTAGCCTTCAAACAGGCGCTCCAGGTTGCGGCAAGAGCTAACTGCCTGAGCTATATCCTCCAGCAGGTCAACAAAAAAATCACTGCTAGTCGCCGCGACTGCCTGCTCTATAGTCGCCAGAGTAAAGCCAAGCTTTTCAGCTTTTGCCTCTCTGGCATCCTCATTGGACGTGCGCTCCAACTCAATCGCTTGCTGGTATTGGTAAAACGCAAAGGGGCCAGGGGTATAACCTTCGGTAATGGGGATTCGGCGAATTGGGGCAATCAGTACCCCATCGCTGGACTTGCCGTTTAATCCGGCCAATTGAGCAACCCTTGTTTCTATGCCGTCTTCATCCGGCATCGGATAGAGGTTATCCCAGTATTGGCTGACTAAACCCTCAATTAACTGAAATGCGTCGCGCAAACCGCTAAAGCCATAGCGACGGGTCAAGGCCTCGGTATACCAGGTAGCTACATCGAGATCTTTAGCCTGGTCGGCAAGCAGCTTGGGGGCTTCGCTAATAATCTTGCGCCAATGCTCATCGGCGTCGCTATTGCCTTCGTTGTACAAATTATTTTTTTCAGCATCGCGCGCCGCATAGCGCGCGGTTTTAATCACTTGGTAGGTCGAAAGCGGGGAGGCGTCCTCGCGCGGGTCTGAACCTGTGGGCAGTTCACCAGCAATAGGCTTTAGCAAATGTTCAATATCAATAACTGCGGGCGATGCCATTAAAATAGTTTCCCTTTTGCCAGATCTATATGCTTGTCCCAAACCGCGTGAAATGCGAAGGCTACAGATTTTTCCTGCGGAGGTTTTTCTGGGCGCCAAATTCCAATATTTGGCAGCACCCTAAAAATTCAAAGTGGCAAGGTACCATAAATTTGCAAATAACATAACACCAGGCGGATGAAAATTTCAGCGCCAAGTAGAGAATTGCGTCACAAAACTTGCGGTAGTAACTGCTTTTAATGGCGTGATACCATTCCCACCTTTGTTGCGCAGGGCGCAAGCCTCCTCAGTTTTACAGTAATTTGTCTTTTAATGGGAATCATTTTTTGATATTCCTTTAATATCAATTACTTAATCCACATGGAATGAAACGGGTTTATGTAATATGTCGTTGCGGCTCAGTTTGATAAAAACACCGGAGGGAATCGCCCCTTCTCGTACAAATCATATTTTTAGCCACAGCGGTGGCACCCTCGGACGTGCAGAAACCAATACCTGGGTTTTGCCCGACCCAGATAAATTCCTTTCCTCCTGCCACTGTGAAATCACCTTTGTCGACAATCAGTTTTTTATTCTTGATCGCAGCACCAATGGCACATTTATCAACGGAGCATCAGAACCGATTGGACGCGGCAGCAAGGCATCACTTACCGATGGGGACATTATTGATCTAGGCGAATATCGCTTTACGGTTGCCCTGGAGGCTAATCAGGCCAGTGCTGGCTTTGGTGCCTTGTCACCATTTGGCACCTCCAGCGCAGACAACCTCGCTTCCAGCTTCGATAAACAAATACCCACTGATCCCTTTGGCGATTTTGCTTCCAGCGCTGCAACACCTTTTTTTGATCAACAGAATGATCCCCTCGCACTTTGGGGAAAACCTACCCAGGCGCAATCGCCCGGCAGCCCATTTGATATCCCCGCAAGCGCCGGTGGATTTGCGAACGGTTTTGGCGGCGCAGGCCACCCCCCTATTCAACCCACGGCGAAAGGCTCCGAAGAAAGCGACCCTTTCGCCAACAGCAAATCACTTGATGATTTTATTGGTGCCGCCCCTGTTGAAGCGCCACCAGCCACCTTTGGCTCAGTCGATTTAAGCCCAGGGTTGGACCAGGCGATGCAATGGCCGCAAGCCACGCGGGAGAGCCTGATACCTGAAGATTGGGAAGATGACCTGCTTGCACCCGCCGCTGCCAAAAAATCCCGGCTTGCAGAGCGCCCTCGAGAGGAGCAAGCGCCGTTAATCAACCCCATAGCCAAAGCTCCTGCTGAACTGGTACAAAAAATAAGTGATCCACAGCCGCAGCCAAACCCGGGTTTTAAAGAACGGGTTCCGCTAGCTGAGCGACTGGCGGCGTTGGAGGCCATGCAAAATATGCGTGCGCCAGCGCAAAACACGATTGCGCTAGCGGCCGAACCCACGCGCAAGCCGGCCGTCGAGCAGACCGCAGCTACCCCGCCCCCCCAAGAGCCAGCTGCGGCCATCAAAAGCTCGCGTCTGGTAACTGCATTGGGGCTGGATGCAAGCCGCCTGAGTGCCGCCGATATAGCCGAAATTGAAGAGCTATCCGGCAAGCTACTGCGCGAAATCGTGGATGGCATGCTCGGGGTTTTGCGCTCACGCGCCAGTATCAAAAACGAATTTCGCATGAACGTTACCACTATCCAGCCGGTG
>CBINKF010000024.1:0-12260 GCA_966251115.1 uncultured Cellvibrio sp. | reverse complement strand
GCACCTGCGGCAATCAGAGAACCGAGATTTTTGCTCAGCGCAGGGTTAACCAAGTCCTGCTCCTTGTCCTTGGCGACAATACCTACCCAGCAATTGCGCCCCGAGTTTTTGGCGATATAAAGCGCACGATCGGCGGTATCCACGACCTGCTCCCAGGTTAACGCATTAGGATGTAGCGGGTTAAAGGGGTAGACGGCGTAACCGACGGAGCAACTTTTGTGGATACGCCGCCCCTGGCCTAAATCAAATTCAAAAAATTCCACTGCAGAGCGAATGCGCTCAGCCATTTCCGCAGCTTCGCTCCGATCAAAAAAGCGCCCTACCAATAAAAACTCTTCCCCACCCCAGCGCACCAGATAATCGGAGTCGCGTAAAGCGCGCCGCAGCAACTGCCCCAACTGCTCCAGGAGCTTATCACCGGCGCCGTGGCCATACTCATCGTTGACCCATTTAAAATGGTCCACATCCAACAGCATAAAAACCAAATCCTGATTGCGCGGTTGAACGGGTGGCAAGTTCCCGTTTTCCACACGGTTGGCCAGCTTGGCCCAGTGGAGATATTCGCGATCTACCAGCGCTATATCAGCCCCAATGGATTGATTGAGAAAGCGGCGGTTGTACAGCCCAGTCAGTGGATCTGTCAGACTGGCTTGTTCCAGTTTGCGATAGGCATCTTGAAGTTCCTGCTGGGTTTCCTTTAAGCCCTCGTTGCGCAATCGCAGTTCTTCGGTGCGCTCTGCGACTTTTTTATCGAGATCGCGAGTGGCGCGCTGCAGTTGTAAATGCAGGTTCACCCGCAGCAGAAGCTCCTCCTTGGCAATGGGCTTGGTGAGATAATCGTTGGCCCCCACATCAAAACCCGTCACAATTGCTTCCAACTGATCGCGCGCTGTCAGAAAAATAATCGCGAGTTCGTAGATGCGGTACTTATCGCGCAAACGCTTGCAGGTCTCATAACCGGACATTTGCGGCATGACAATATCCAGCAGAACCAGATCCACTCCCCCTTGTCTGTCAATAAACTCCAGGGCATCCAAGCCATTGTCAACCTCACTAACCCTATAGTGATGTCGAGCTAAATAATTGTTGGCCAATTTGCGGCTTATAGCATCATCATCCACCACCAAAATATGCTCTCGACCAGCCCCTTCAGCTGTCACCAATTGAGCCTGGGAGGTGTGATTGGGAGCAGAGGTATTGAGCCGCCTGCCATTGCTGGGCAACTTCTCCTCCACATTTGGCAGCTCCTGGCTAAGCAAGAGTGTAAAAGAGAAAGTGGTGCCTTCTTTCAGCGTAGACTCGAGCCAGATCTTACCCCCATGAAGCTCCACCAACTGCTTGATAATAGATAAACCCAAGCCACTTTCCTGCTGTTTTTGCTGCAGTTCGGACTCGTGACAGACCGTATCAAATATATCCTTGAACTTGTCGCGCGCTATGCCAACGCCAGTATCGGTCACCGAAATTTGTACAATTTTATCGTCGCGCCTTGCGTTGATTTGAATGCTGCCTTCATCAGTAAATTTAATGGCGTTATTTAACAGGTTTTGCAAAATTTGCATCAACCAGTTTTCATCGGCACAGACCGCAGGTAATTCTGGTGGTATGTCATTACTTAAACGAATTGGCTTTCCCTGCAATTGGGGCTTGGCCAGAATGAGTATCAGATCCACCAGAGCATGCAAGTCCACTGGCTTTTTATCCAGAACCAGGCTCTTATTTTTCAACAGAGAATAATCGTGAATATCGTTCACCAGGGTTTCCAAACGGCGTCCACTGGATATGATTAATTTGAGACAATAGCGCGCATTTTCCGACAACTCAGCATCGCTAGTGTCCAGCAACGACTCAGCCAGGCCAATAATGCCATTCAGGGGTGTGCGCAATTCGTGAGAGGTGTGCGCAAGAAATTCGTCCTTAAGCTTGTCGACATTTTTCAAGCGCCCGATAAGCGCTAACTCCTGCGCTATTTTTTGGCGCTCCAGCAACAAACGCTCGCGCTGAACACGCATCAGGATAGTTACCAGGACAGTGATCAATACTATTGTCGCCAGGGCAAACCACAGATAAAAGCGTGTAGCGGGTCCAGCTGCATAAGTGGGTTTGCTCCCGCTATCAGCTGGGGGGGCGGTGGAAGCAAGCCCATCGTCCATTAGCACACAGGTACCTTTGCCGGTGGCTTTAAAGAATCGATTAGCCCGAATTAGCTCAACCGGAATTACACCAAACTGAATTGTTCCTCCCTGAATCAAGTCAAACGGAATCGCACCACCCCTAAGCGCCTGTAAGAGTTGCAAGGGAGCGGTCTCCCCCCTTGGGGCGAATAGACTCAACAGATAAAGTGCCGTTAAAACTACAAACCGGGTTGGCAAGGACGGCCACCATCGCCAGCAAGAATTGGAGCCAGGGAAGTTAATGTGCGAAAGAAGTGTCTGCATTTTGCCACCCGGCAAATGAGGAATAGATAGCGCGCAATGCAATAGTGGCTTAGTGGTTAAGCACCTAGGCCATGAAGATTTAGGGCCCTCTGAAGAATAAGCTGCACGGCCTTGCCAATCTAATCAACCAACACATAAAAGGCCGCTGAACTGCCGAAGGCGCCCATTGTGGGAAATGGCTATAAACAAAACGCTATTTATGGCCTGTAAGCTACACATTTGCAGGCTCACAGTTAGAACAAGCCACCTAGTTTGACCTTGCGCTGATAAGCTAATCAATACTTTTTAGCAGCTTCTTAGCTTAGCTCAAATTCTTCGTCCCAGCATTTGGCGCGTATATTGATTTTGGCAAATAACCTGTTAGCGCTCATAGACTAAGGGAATAGAGTGAACTGCGACCTGCGGCAACAAGCTACTCCAGCGAGTAAGCCGTTACCGAGTTTTTAAGAAAGTTAGGCACTATTAACCGATTGTTTTTAGGGTCCCAGCCAATGTCCGCCGTATTAATTTGCGCTTTCTGGACATCCAGCAACAGGTTTAATGTACCGTCTGCTCCAACATGGTAAATCAGCCCAGGCCAACAGGAGATGATAAAGTCAGAGCGACTGATCAGCTCCACGCCATCAATATTTTGTGCAAAGCCCTTAGCCAGCACCAGCGGACGCTTTTGGCTATCGTAAATCAACAACTGCTTGGCTGCCCCTACCACCATGCTGCCACCAATGGCCTTAAGCCCGTTGGCATTGTCTACCTGCTCCAGATACACCGAGGGCTGGCCATTCTCTACCAGGTAGACCCGGTTAGTCCGGGTGTCGGACACATAGACTTTTTGCGCCCCCACCATAGTGACATCATTCAGGAACACAGCACCGGGCAGCGGGATTTTCTTAACCACCCGCGCCTCTTTCAGGTCGATAACCACCAACTCGGTAATGTCCACCACATAGAGCAGCTTGCCGTCAGTGGCCATGCCTTTAGGCGCATTCAGCTGACTAACCCAATTCAGCTCCAGAATATTGCCATCCGGGTCCAACTTGGCGATGCCACCCTGATGATCGACACCGGCAGGATCACCATCGATAAGCGACACCAGCAAATAGGGTTCTTTGCCAGCCATATACAACACAGATTCGGGTGTTGCCAGGCCGGAGGTTTGCCATACCTGATTCAACTGGGGCGGCGCCTTGGCCGCCGCACATCCGCCGGAAAAACTTATCAGGTAAAGGTAAATTAGTGCCGCGATTTTTGGGGAGAGAAATTTCACTGTGTTGTACCTCGTTATTATGCGGCTGCAAACTCAAACATCGCTTGATCATCACTGGAGCCCCAAACGCAGGTGGCAACCCAAAGTTCAACTTGATGTTGAGTTATTAAACCTAAATATTTGATTTTTTAGTGAAACCCAGGCTAATCCCGAGCCCCGTCAGGATTGCGCTAGCAGCGACAAGGCTCTAACCTTAGCGTTTATTATTTGAATACATTTCAAGACTAGTGCAACTTGGGGGCTGATTCCAGCCGCTCACCCGCATCAGGATAACGCCAGAATTAACTATGAAAGCAGCCCCCGAAAAAGCCACCAAACCCAAAGCCACAATTAAAGATGTCGCCAAGCTGGCTGGCGTTTCCTTTAAAACCGTTTCGCGTGTAATTAATAAAGAGGCGAGCGTCGGCCCCGAGTTGCAAGAGAAAGTCATGCAGGCGGTTAAAGCGCTGAACTACCAGCCCAACCTTTCGGCGCGCCTGCTGCGCGGTGCCGCGTCCTCCATAGGCTTTATTTACGATAACCCCAACAGCAACTATGTGATTGACATGCAGCGCGGGATTCTCGGCGAATGTCGCCGCCAGGGGTACGAACTGGTGATTCACCCCTGCGACTCAAAGGCGGAAGACATTACCGACGAAGTGCTCAACATGGTGGATCGCAGCCAGGTCGGCGGATTGGTATTGACGCCCCCCATGTCGGAAATGCCCGAGGTGCTCGCGGTGCTCAACAAGCGCAAAATCCCCTTTGTGCGCATACTTTCCGGCTCCCAGGCTCCCGACAAAAAATCGCCCTGCATATTTGTGGACGACCGCACCGCCGCCTATCGCATCACCCAGTACTTAATCGACCTGGGCCATAAGGCCATCGCCTTTCTGGGCGGTGAAGAGGCGCACAAATCCAGCGGTGAGCGCTTGGAGGGCTACAAGGCAGCACTCAAAGCCAATAAAATTTCGCTCGACAAAAAACTGATACTGCCGGGCGAATACTCCTTTGAGTCTGGCGTTAAGCGCACCCGCCAGCTGCTGGCGAGCAACCTGAAACCCACCGCCGTGTTTGCCTGTAACGACGAAATCGCGGCGGGCACCCTGTTCGCCGCGCGTATCCAGGGCGTTGATGTGCCCCAGCAATTGTCGATAGTCGGCTTCGAGGACAGCCCCTTCTCCCGCCAGGCCTGGCCCAACCTCACCACCGCCCAGCAACCCAACTCCACCATCGCCGAGCGAGCCACAGCGCTGCTGATTGAAAGCCTGCGCAGCGAAGGGCGCGAAGTGGAAAGCGAAGGTTTTTATCCGCAATTGATAGTGCGTGATTCCACCTGCCCGGCTCCGAGCAAGCGTTAAACTAACAACCAGAAATAAACTGAAACAAAAAGGCCGGGACAAATCCCGGCCTTTTTTATGGTTCAAACTGCGCTGGATTGTCGCAGCAAGACGTGTTCAGCAATAAATCCGCACCAGAGTTTCGGCCACGCAAGCCAGCCGTGTAGAGTCCTGAATCTCGACGGTGACTTCCTGCACTAAATCTATGTGCTTTCTGCCGGGCAATACATCTTTGAGGCGGGTGTGAGCGCGCAGGCTGGACCCGGTTTTAACTGCCGACGGAAAGCGCACCTGATTTAGCCCCTGATTGACCACCATGCGCGCATTGCCATAGCGACTGGAGTTTGCATCCAGCGCACCGGTGAGGCGCGGCAGTAGCGCCAGGGTTAAAAAACCGTGGGCAATAGTTGAGCCAAAAGGTGACTCACGCGCGGCGCGCTGCTGATCCACATGAATCCACTGGTGGTCACCAGTGGTCGCGGCGAACATATCAACCACCGATTGCTCCAGTTGATACCAGTCGCCCACATGAATTTCTTCACCAATCAACGGCTGCCAAAATTGGTAGCTGGCCAGGGTTGATGGCGACATCTCCTGAACCTTGCGCGTCTCCCGGTCCAAAATTACCGACAGACGTTCAAACCAGGGGCCCTCAAGGCTATTGGCCAGGTTGCTGACACGCGATTGCAGCTCGCGCCATTGAGGCTCAAGACGGCGCTTAATTTCCACCGCTTTAAGGGTTTGGGTTAGCTTTTCCTTGGTCTTTAAAAAATCAACCACACTCATGCAGTATCTCCGCGCTAAACCTGTTTAGATACCTTGGAAAAATGAACAAATAGCTGGCTATTTATGCGCTATTTTGGCACAAAAAACGGATATTGCCGAGATAGCCGAGTTTTGCGCGCTTGCCCCGTATAAAACCATAAGTTATGGGTAGCTGGCGTGGAATTCCCGTAAAAACAGCTAGTTGCGCCAGAGGTTCCAGCTCCGGCTCCACCGAATATACAGGAGTTGTATGCAGATTATGTGCTTGCCGAGTGAATTTTACACAATAAAAAACCCGAACTTTCACGTCTTTGCGCCAAAATCAGGGGCGGGAAAGCGAAAATTCGGGCTTTTCGTTGGCAGCTGACGGCAGCGGAACAGGACTAGTAGCCCAGTTTATCCAGCAGCTTTTGGTTTTCCATTTCTATGTGCTTGTAGAAATCCACATCAGACAGGGCGGATGCCGCCGCCTCGTCAACTATCACCACCGCCTGTTCATGCAGTTGCAGCGCTGACGCAGGGCAAGATGCCGTTAACGGGCCTTCAACCGTTGCCTTGATCGCTTCGGCCTTGTTGGCACCCGTGGCCAGAAGCACCACTTTTTTGGACTCGAGGATTGTGCCAATTCCCATGGTAATCGACAGGTGCGGCTGATACTCATCGGGCGCAAAAAAGCGGGCATTGTCGTCGATGGTCGCGCGCGTCAGGGTTTTTACACGGGTGCGCGACATCAGTGAGGATGAAGGTTCGTTAAAGCCAATATGGCCATTGCGGCCAATACCCAACAGCTGAATATCAATACCCCCTTTCTGCTTAATATTTGCCTCATACTGGGCGCAGGCTTCTATAGGGTTTTGCGCATCGCCTGGAGGAACAAAAGTAGCCGCCTTGTTAATATCAATGTGATTGAACAGCTGCTCATTCATAAAGTAACGATAGCTCTGCGGGTGCTCACCACTCAGGCCCAGGTATTCGTCCAGGTTGAAGCTGGACACCGACTTAAAGGAAACCCTGCCTGCATTATAGGCCGTAATCAATTCTTTATAGAGCGCAACCGGAGTAGAACCTGTGGCCAGGCCCAAAACTGAATCCGCCTTTTTATGGATTTGTTTGATAAAAATTTCTGCACCATAGCTGGCGACAGCCGCAGCATCTTTCAAAATCACAACTTTCATTTATTGCTCCACCCGGACGTTGCCAAACATCTGGTATTGACCGAAAAAAATCTTAACTATGTTTTTAACTATGTTTTAACTATGTTGTTGGCTGTCGCCGGCAACCCAGGTGTGGGTTACCTTGAAGTCATCGGTAAAATGCACTAAATCCGCGCGAAAACCCGATTCAATTCGGCCAAGTTTTTTATCCAGCTGCATATATTGCGCCGGGTAAAGTGAGGCCATACGCAGGCTTTCGCCCAGGTCCATACCTACCCATGTTGTATTCAAACGCACAGCGTCAATCATGCCGATGGCGCTGCCCGCCAAACGCCCTTCGGCATTAACCAGGCAACCGTCTTTTTCGTAGATGGTTTCGCCGTAAATCTGGAAGGATTTTTCTTTGGCGCCCACAGTGGACATAGCATCTGTGACCAAATAAACCTTACCCCGAGGTTTTGCCGCACAGGCAATGCGCGCCGAGGCGGCATGAACGTGATAGGTATCAATGATGATGCCGCACCAGGTATTCGCACTATCCAACGCGGCGCCGACTACACCAGGTTCGCGTCCAGTGGTTGGACGCATGGCATTGTACAAATGGGTAAAGCCGGACAGGCCTTCGCCGATAGCGGCCATCACCTGATCGTAATGGGCGTCGGTGTGACCGGCACAAACAACGACTCCACCATCCACCAGGGCTTTAATTTGCCCGGGGTCGGTATGCTCAGGAGCCAGAGTAAGCATGAGTTTGAAATCATGGTTTGCAGTCAGCCAATCTATATCGGCCTGCTCCATTTTGCGAATGTAGCGCTCGTTGTGCGCGCCGCGGCGACCCAAATCAAAAAACGGGCCTTCGATATGAATGCCCAGAATACCTTTCATGCCCGCCGCCACTGCATCCGCTACTGCACGAGTACCCGCCTGGTGCACTTCACGGGTATCGCTGATTAGCGTGGGTAACATGGAAGTTGTACCCGTTGGACGATGGCCGTCGAGCATAGTCTGTAACGCATCAACACTGGTGTCGTTGGTAAAAAAGGCACCGCCACCACCGTTGACCTGCAAATCGATAAACCCGGGGGCCAACAGACCGCCATCGAGTTGTAAGCTATCAATACCGCTGGGAATTTGCTCGCTTGGAACCAGCGCGACAATCTGCTCACCATCGAGAATAACCGCCTGGCCATCCACAAATTTGTCGCCGTCAAAAATACGCGCACCGCTAAGTGCAAGTTTCATAGTCTGACCTACTCGAACTTAAAGGCTGATCACTATATTGCGCTTATGTAATACCCAGGCAACCAGCCAGAATATTGTTACCTGCAGAATCGCAAACATTAGCGACGCCAAATAGGGCTCGGCGAATCCGCGGAAAAACTGGAACAAACCATCGTAGAGATTCGTCTTCCCAATACTGACGACCCACAGGGTGGTGGTCCAAATGAAGGAGACACAATAGATAAACAAGGGGTTTTTACCAATTATCGCGCAGGCATCGAACACTGCTTTAATCAGCGGCGCCACTGCAGGCAGTTGCAGCTGTTCCAGCTTAATCAGCATGACTAAAAATGCGGTGGCCACTCCCGAAGTAAGCAATACATAGGAGCTGGTCCACAGGGATTTGTTGATCGGCATCCACTGATTCCACAAGAGTGCTCCGAGAATCAATCCTGTAGCCACTATCAACAACTGGCGAACCGCCTGGGTTTTGTCGTTATTGCTGATTAGCAAGCGCGTCATTTCAAAACCCAGCACCACGTTTACAACTGCGGGCAAGGTGCTGAGTAAACCTTCGGGATCAAACGCCAGACCCTTGCCCTGCCACAAGTGGCTCGCCCCCAGCAACGACAGATCCAGACTGCGCACCAGGTTATTCTCAAGGCTGTAAGGGTCAGTTACCGAGGTTAACAAGGCCCAATATCCCAGGAGAATCGCAGCAATGATAATCAACCTGAGATACTTGCCAGCATAAAGGACAATCAGCGCGGCCAAGCCATAGGCCAAAGCAATGCGCTGCAATACGCCCATAATTCGCCAATCATGCGGGTCTTTGGTAAACGGGTAGGCCTGGAGCAAAACGCCAATAACAAATAACAACAGGGTGCGTCGGGCAATTTTTTGCAGTTGCTGGCCGGTGCTCAGCTGGCTTAGGCCACGTACGGAAAAGTACATCGCCGAACCCACAATAAAGAGGAAGAACGGAAAGACAAAATCTGTCGGGGTTACGCCATTCCAGGCAGCGTGCTCCAAGGGAGCATAAACATAATCCCAGGAACCGGGAGTATTTACCAAAATCATCAACGCCAGAGTCAGCCCACGCATGACATCCAAAGCCTGAAAACGTTGTTTAACCACCTCTAACCTCTCTTATGGTTGTAATTGCAACGAGCGCTCCGGCGTCGACACAAACTTATTTCCAACTGCGTAATTTGTATCCTTTTACGGCGTAGAACAAAATGAATGCGTAGAGTGGAATCAGTACCCAATAAGCACCTTGGCTATTGCCACTTGCATGGGCCAGATGTCCGTAAATTTGCGGAATTATGGCGCCGCCGGCAATCCCCATAATCAACACAGCCGAACCTATGCTGGTGTATTTACCCAAACCGTCGAGCGCCAATGGCCAGATTGCAGGCCACACCAGAGCATTAGCAAAGCCCAACATTGCCAAAAACATCACTGTATCCGGAACCGATTTAACACCAGACCAACCCAGCAAAGCTTGTGCTATGCCATGGTCCGATGCAGAACTGAAAACGACTCCAGCCGTGAAAATCACCCCTAAGACTGCCGACATCAACAGTGCCTTGGGCTGGCTGAGGTAACGGGGAATAGCGACCACACCCAGTATGTAGCCAAGCACCATAAAGCTCATGGTGTAGGACGTGAGTGAACCAAAGTGCTCCACTCCTAAGGTGCGACCATAAAGGCCGATGGTATCGCCAGCGATTACTTCGGCGCCCACGTATGTAAACAGCGCGATTGCACCAAGAACCAATTGTGGGAACTGCAAAATCCCCATTTTGTCTTCGGCATCTTCGTGACGGGTTTCAGTTTCTTCAGTGGTAATGTCTTTTAATGGCGAGAAAAACACAAAAGCCATCAACACAATCAGCACCCCTGCCATAAGTACATAGGGAAATACTAAACGCGAAGAAAGCTCCGATAAACGCTCGGCACGCGTCGCAGCATCAAGGGCGGCCAGAGAAGACTCAGAAAAACGATCCATGCCGGTCAAAATCCAGGCAGTAAACACCAGCGGTACTACCACCCCTGCCCCTTTGTTTACTAACCCCATAATACTGATACGCATGGCGGCACTCTCGCGCGGGCCAATGCACACTATGTAGGGGTTGGACGCGGTTTGCAGCAGCGTTAAACCACCACCAACCACAAATAACGCCAGCAAAAATAATCCATAAATTTTGGTGTTCGCCGCAGGGATAAACAATAAAGCTCCCACAGCCATGACCCCAAGCCCCAAAACCATGCCATTTTTATAACCTACATGACGCAATACCATAGCGGCCGGTAAAGCCAGTACGGTATAAGCGATGTAGAAAGCCAAGGTTACCAAGAGCGCCTGAGCCTCATTTAACTCACAGACAATCTTCAAGAAAGGGATAAGCGAACCGTTTAACCAGGTAACAAAACCAAATACAAAAAACAGCGTCCCTATGATCATCATAGGGATAAGCACATCGCTGAAACCAGATTTGGTTGAACTGACAGAGCTGTCGCGACTCATAGCGGTAATCCCCGACTGAGAATTGGGTTCTAATGCTTCTTCCATATTATTATCCTATAGCACGTTCTTGGGTTTGTTTTTGCTCAGCTTGCTTTGCGTAATAAACTGCACCAAATTCCGGCTGAAAAAGCGCTGGGGAAAGATTGGCCGCGATATCTGCGTCCATCCAAGGGATTAGTCGGGGAGCCAAGCCACCGATAATAGACATGCGCCCAGGATTAGTTGCCCACAGTTTGCGGGCAACATTACTCATATAAGCAGCACCGTCTTTAACAATTTGAACGGCTACCGCATCACCTGCATCGGCGGCATCTACCACAAATATTGCAAGCTTGGCGTATTCACTGGATTTAGCACCGCACATTTTATCGACGATCATTACGCCCTTGGCCTGCAAAAACTCGCCGACACTGTCACTTAATGATGTATATGGGCCGAGGTTGTCGGAAGCCAGCAAAATTGCCTTAATCGCCTCCAGCCCCAACCAGGCACCACTGCCTTTATCGCCAATGGGAAAACCATGGCCACCCAAAAAGAGCGCCCGATCGTTAACAAAGGAATAGCCACAAGAACCGGTACCGGCGATCATCACCGCCCCCTCATCGCGGTTGTGCGCGCCGAGGCAGGCAATATGAAGATCGGTGGTGAGATACCTACTTTTGAAAGGGTGTTGCCAGTTATTCATGATGGTAAACAAGCTGGGCACATTCACCCCGGCAAGACCAACACCAGCAACCAATTGCCCTACTTCCGCCGGGGACAAGCCAGCCTCTTGCGCAGCAAGCTCTGTGGCTGTGCGAATTGAATCCATTGCCTGCTGTACACCATGGAACGGGTTGGCTGGACCGCCAACGCCGGTACCCAGAACCTGCTGATCCGCAGTCATGATGCGTGCACGACACTTGGTGCCGCCGCCATCAATACCAATATACAAGGACTGCTCGCCAGAAGGCACCTTACCCATGATCTACCTCGTTATAGTTAGTGCCAATACGCGGCAAATTGGCGACCAAAACTGCTAAAACTGTGATTTTCTCATAAAGCCGCACAAAGCAAACCCAGGCCCTGAAAAAAACGGTTAGTGCTCCGCAGAGCACTAACCACAAGACCACTACTACAGCTCTAGAGAACTCATGCCCCATGAATACTGCACCCGCTCGGAGAGATGCCGGCACAGCGTTATCATCGGACAAGCATAGATTACGGCTTTGAGACAACGTTGTCAAAGATTATTCGATGATCTTTTTAAAAAAGTTACTCACCTCTCAGCTCAAACCGAATTAGACCCCAAAATATCCAATTCGATTATCATATGCATTAAATCCACCTGCTTTAACTTTTCTAGTGATGCGCAAAAACAATCAAGACAAAAGCTTATCCTCGATAGGTTTGCGATAGATTTTTAGCTAAAATTTATAGCTATTGTTTTGTATAATTTTGAATTGCCTCCAAAGCAGAGGCAAAAGTTACACACCAGAGTTTTTCTCCAAAACTGACAGGTACCTCAATGCTTCCAAAGACCCCTTACAGGCTCAACAAGACTTTAGATATAAAGATATTAAAAGTTGG
>CBINKF010000023.1:0-12403 GCA_966251115.1 uncultured Cellvibrio sp. | reverse complement strand
CTCTGTTAAGCTGTAAGGGAATAATAATATTCTTTTTCAGCCCCAATAAAATAAGATTGATTTTGAAAATAGGGCTTTAACAGCTTTCATGACGGGTGACAAAATTGAACGAATATTGCTGTCTAAGGATGGCCTATTATTTGATCGCCATATTTGGCGAGGTACCGATATTTTTTCGCCAAAGCTCCTTTAAATTTTCTTCATCCAAGGTTTCCTTCTCTATTAATAATGCCACCGCATCTTCAATGAAAGTGCGATGACGACGAATATTATCTGATGCAATTTTAAAACTTTTATCGATAATTTTTCGAGTTTCTTCATCTATTGCTTCAGCCGTTTTTTCGCTATAGCCATGGTTTTTTGATAAAATCCTTTGATCCAGGAGCGGAGCCACCTCATTGTCATAACTCAATAGCCCTAAAGCATCACTCATACCATAACGAGTAACCATTATACGAGCTATGTCAGTAGCCTTGGCGAAATCATCTTCTGCACCTGTTGAAATTTGCGTTAAAAAAATTGTTTCCGCAGCGCGACCGCCCAGTAATACTGAAATTTTACTTTCCAGTTCCTCCTTGCTAACCAAATAATGGTCTTCAGTTGGGCGCCTCAGTGTATAACCCAGTGCGCCTATTCCGCGTGGAATAATGCTCACCTTATGAACGGCCTCATTTTTTTCGAGCGCGAATGAGACCGAGGTATGACCCATTTCGTGATAGGCAATTTGTTTTTTTTCGTCGCTGTTTAAAACTCTGCTTTTTCTCTCAAGTCCGGCAACTAATCGTTCTATTCCCACGGTGAAGTCATTTTGTTCTACTGACTCCCCACCTCTGCGTGTTGCAATTAGCGCTGCTTCATTGAACAAATTGGCAAGGTCAGCCCCTGAAAATCCAGTCGTTAAACTTGCAATTTTATCTACATCAACGTCTTGAGAGGCCTGAATATTTTTTAGGTGGACTTCCAATATACTGACGCGCCCTTTACGGTCCGGCTTGTATAGCATGATTTGGCGGTCAAACCTGCCTGAGCGCAACAGGGCAGGATCAAGGGTGTCCGGTCGATTGGTTGCCGCTAGTAGCACAATGCCTTGCGAAGGGTCAAAGCCATCAAGTTCTGCGAGTAGTTGATCCAGGGTTTGTTCCTTTTCTTCATGGCTGCCACTTAATGGGCTTGCACCTCTTGCTTTCCCCAGCGCATCAAGCTCATCTATGAAAATAATGCAGGGAGAGTTCTCTCTTGCTTCGCTAAACAGATTCCTCACTCGTGCGGCACCCAAACCAGCAAACATTTCGACAAACTCAGAGCCATTAATAAAGAAAAATGCAACACTGGCCTCACCGGCAACAGCCCTCGCCAAAAGTGTTTTTCCTGTTCCAGGCGGCCCAACCAACAGGATGCCTTTCGGCATTCTTCCTCCCAGGCGACTGTATTTTGATGGTTCTTTTAAAAACTGGACAATTTCCTGTAGCTCTAATTTCGCTTCATCTACACCGGCTACATCAGAAAATGTTGTTTTTATATTATGTTCGACGTAGGTTCTCGCTTTTGATTTACCCAGCGCCATAAATTGGCTTTGAAAGCTACCACCTATTTTTTTAAAGAAAAGCCACCAGACGGCGTATATGAAGAGAATAGGTATTGCCCATGATGAAAGTGTATTTGCAAATGTATTTTCGCTGGCCGCATCAAAACGCGCCCCTGAGTCCAATAGCCTTTGTATCAATAATGGATCGTCTGGTTTTATTGTTATAAATTTTTTCATTTCTTCAGTGGGCGAATCATTTAGTGTTCCATCAATTTTCTCGCCGCGTATAGTAACTGAAAAAATCTTACCGCTATTTAAAAGAGAAATGAATTCGCTATATGGAATTTCTTTAGCTTGTTCAGTGATGTTAAATATTTTTAACATAAACAATAAAACAATTATCCCAAGTACAATATCGACAAATGAGATTTTTTCATTGCCTTTCATATATCCGCCTAGTGTCTTTTATCCGTCTAATGTCTTTGTCACAATAATAATTTGGCTATACGCTAAATGGAAAGGTGTTCTCCTCGCCCGTAATCCACACAGATGTTGAATCCAATGGCTCAATTGCAGCTGTTTCATCAAAATGCAATATGGCATCAAATTGAATAGCTGGGCGGCAGGAGAAATAATGGCTGGTGCGTTCTGATTGGGGCAAATAGAGAACACCGATAGCCCGTTCGATATAGAGATCTTCAAAAGCGCGTGCAACATTATCTTGCATGATTAATAAAAATTGACTTAAGTTGGCGCGATGAAAAATATCCTCAACGCTGTTGGGCAAGGATTTTCGCACCTTTTTACATTCGGCCGGGCCATCCCAATTGGAGGCGGCGGTGACTGTTCCTGTGTATGTTGTGAATCCCACCAGTTTGCATTCATCGGCATAACTTTGCCGAACTAGCTGCCCAACATTATGTTGTCCAATAGATCGCATGTAAGTTGCGCGAGCGTCACCTATGTGAGAGTTATGTTCCCATACCGCAATTTTTGCGGGAGCTTTTAATCGGTATGAAATATATTGATAAAGATTATTGAGGGTTTCGAACATATGGCTATCGCGTAAATTCCATGTGTTCGCACGGCTGTTGAACATTTGGCGATAATATCCTTCAGCGCTTTGAATCAGGCGCGCATTTTGTTCCGCTTGAAACTGCTCGTCCTCTGATAAAATATCCCTCTCGTTTGCATACGCCATGGACCGCTGACGCAGGTCGACAAGCACCCTTATAACATCATTTTTGCAAGAGGATTGAAGAGTCGATTGCAGTGCGTAGCCATAGTGACTGCGATCACCGGCATGGTCTAGACAGCTATAATATTCACGGGCCTTAAGGCCTGCCTCTGGGTCAACTTGATCAAGATACTCCAGCACCGCAGCGACAGACTCATATAAGCTGTACATATCCAGCCCGTAAAAGCCTACTTGCCGAGTTGCAGGTAAATTTTCATTATACTTTCGTAACCACTCCACAAAATCCAAGATAACGGTGTTTCGCCACATCCATAGCGGAAAACGCTTAAAGTCACCTAGGGCTTCGTTTGCGTTAATGTCAACGCCCTGTCCACGAACATAGCGATTGACTCGATAGGCCGAAGGCCAATCACCCTCAATGGCGATGAAGTTTAACCCATGGTGTAGAATTAATTGTTTGGTTATTTCACATCGCGCTTGGTAAAATTCATAAGTGCCATGGGTTGCTTCACCCAATAAAATAAAGGATTTTTTTTCGCATAGTTTTAATAGAGTCGAATAGTCTTCTGGAAACTGCTCAAGCTTATGGGCGGATTTTTGAACCAGTGAGACGATATCCTTCTTGGTATCAAGCATGGTTTCCTCCAGCCTACATCATCAATCATAAAATTAATTGAAGCGATACAAGTTCAGGTGCTATTCCATTAGCAAGCTAATGCTTTTGTGCCAGTTTCAATAGTTGCAGGACTTCTTGATCACTTGTTTGGTTAAATTCCTGATACCATTCGCCTACCGAATAAAAGGGTTCGGGAATCATTAAGCACACAATTTCATCTACATAGTCCTTTAAATCATTTAAGGCTTGCGCAGATGCCACCGGAACTGCCATGATAATTTTTTCTGCTTCCTGGTGCTTTACGGCTTCTATAGCAGCGTGCATGGTGGCGCCAGTAGCCAAACCGTCATCCACTAGAATTACACATTTATCTTTCAGGCTGGGCCAAGGAAAATCGTCACGATAGGTTTTTTCACGCCGATTTAATTCTTGCTGTTCTCGATCAATTACTTGTTGAATCGCCTGTTTACTTATACGGTGAGAATTTACGACATCTTCATTTAAAATACGAACTCCACCCTGGGCGATTGCGCCCATTGCGTATTCTTCGTGGTACGGAATGCCTAGTTTGCGCACAACCAAGACGTCAAGTGGCGCATGTAATTTAATAGCAATTTCATAAGCAACAGGAACTCCGCCACGCGGTAAAGCCAGCACTATGACGTCATTCCGATGCTCAAGCTTAATAAGCTTTGCGGCAAGTGATCGACCCGCTGAAGTGCGATTGCTAAGTTTATGCTTTCTCACTACCTCTTCTTTCATAAGCTAAAGCCTCCCCATAAAGCGGGCACTGAATATAATCAAGCTGATATCCCGAAGGTATATAAAACTATTTAATAAGCAGCTGTCGATATAGTTGTGACAGGGAAATGCTCGAAAATACAACCCCATTGAGGGATGTTAAAGCTGCATTTACATCTTGTCTGTTCAGAAGCTAACTAACAATGAGATAAAATTAACATTTGCCCGGCGCTAATTTGCGAAAATTATAACGGTCCTGAATCCAAAAGCTGTCGCTTGTTAATCCCCAAAAGCCTTGCGATCTAAATACCTTTATTTTAGTTCGTTATCCGACAGACACAGCTGTTTTTCCTATCTAAGATTGGTTTGCAAAATGCTTATGCTTGGTTGTCAACTTTTAGGGTGTATTTCCATGGTCTATGCAGGAGTTTTGTTATGAAATCAGATTCACAAATTCAAGCGGATGTTTTGCAGGAGTTGATATGGGATCCGCGAGTTTCGCATGAGCATATTGGAGTTTCAGTCACTGATGGAATAGTGACGCTCTCAGGTACTATCCCAAGCTACATTGAAAAGTCAGCGGCCGAGCGAGCAGCTCAACGCGTTTCTGGGGTAAAGGCAGTCGTCGAAAAAATTGAAGTGAAGTTGCTAGGGTCCTACGAGAGAGATGATCAGGATATCGCGGAGGCAATCCTCAATCAGTTTCATTGGAATGTAGAAATTCCAGATAAATTGATTAAGGTTAGTGTTGAAAGTGGGTGGGTTAAACTGACGGGTGAAGTTGAATGGAATTATCAACGCAATGCAGCTGAAAAATCGATTCGTAGTCTAACCGGTGTTAAAGGAGTATCAAATAATATTATGTTAAAAACAAGGGAGGTTCGGGCTGATGTTGTCAAGCAGAAAATTGAAGATGCACTTGAGAGAGAGGTGTTACGTGAAGCCAAGCAAATCAATGTTGCGATTAGTGGTGGTACTGTAACCTTATCGGGAAAGGTTCATTCATTTTCTGAAATGAACAATGTGAAGCTGGCAGCATGGAGTGCACCTGGTGTAACAAAAATTGACAATAAACTACGGGTTGCGTAGCGGGCCACGAATTATATCGGGGAGGAAAACTTAATAAGGATGGATCAGGGGTGAAATGGATTTTGACACGTTAAATCTGACATGATCTTTATTAGTTGCGACTTGATCTGACACTTCTGCTTGAAAGAAGAGTTACCGGTTTTGAACTTGGGGTTCGACTCCTAAAGCAAAACCACATGGGTAACTCTTAACTTGTCACGTGCTGAATATGAGCATGGAGTTATTTTAAATTATCTACTCTTATACTCCCAACCATCCCCCAAAATCCCCAGTGCTCTGGCTTTGCGGTTTTCGTACATCTCCAATTCTTTGCGCAGCTTTAATTCCTGCTCCGGTGAGGTGACATGTTTTAACTGTTCGCGCAGGGCTTTAATGCGGCTGTCATCGGTGATTACACGAATGCTTGTGTCTTTTGCTGCGCCTTTTTGGCGTTCGGTCCAGTTGTTTTCGGTCCACAGGGGTTGCACCGATAAATTACTTAACTCTACGCGCACCACACCTTTGCCGTAATTTTTGCGCAGCAGGGTGAAGCGAAAGATCACGCCGTCGCGCGGGTCGCCGGCTTCAGTTTGGTTGATGCCTTCGCGGTAGAAGCGGCTTTGGTTGGAGACGAAGTTGCCCATGCTGTAAATGGCTGCGGCTACGCGACCATCTTTGGTTTCGTAGGCTTCGAGGGGTTGGAGTACGTGTGGGTGGTGGCCGAGGAAAACATCGACGCCGCCGTCCATTAAGGCGTGGGCTTCTTCGATCATCCAGGTTTGCGGGGCGGTTTCGTACTCTATGCCCCAGTGCAGTGAAAAGACTACGGCTTCGGCGCCAGCGGCGCGCGCGGCGTTAACGGCGGCCAGTGCCTGCGCGCGGTTATAGACAAACGAGCAGGGTTCGTCTTCACCTTTGTTGAGCAGGTTGTTATACACCTGCGATGCGCCTATAAAGGCGACTTTAATTCCCCCTATATCGCGAATTTTGGCCGTGCGCGCTTCGGCGCAGTTGTCACCTGCGCCTAGAAAATCGAGCGGTGATTGTTTAAGTTGTTGGATGCTTTCGATAAAGCCGGCGCGGCCCTGATCAAACACGTGGTTGTTGGCAAAGCTCACCATATCAAAGCCGGTGTCGTGCAGCGATTTAAGCACAATCGGGTCGGCGTTAAACATAAAGGCTTTGCTGCCCAGATTGTGCTCCGGGGCAATGGGGGTCTCCAGGTTGGCAAAAGCCCAGTCCACACTTTGAATTTCATTTTTCACTCCGGCCCAGAGGGCGTCATAGCCCTGGTTACCGGCCCCTTGGGCCGCAGCTTCGGCGGCCGATTTTTTGACGTCGCCGTGCATTAGCACATCGCCCACGGCGGCAAAGGTCGCGCGCGCTTCCAACTGGCCCCAGTGCTCGGCGGCGGGAGTGGGGCTGGCGGTTGTGCTGATGGGTTTATCGGCGAGTTGGCTACAACCGGTAACCAGGACGAGGGCGGCGAGGGCAGTGAGCGCGAGCGACTTCATAAATCTGATGGAATCCTTGGTGGTGGAGATGAGGCAAGCATAACCAATCAGACAGGGTTCTGCAGAATTAAGTCCGTGGTTGAGGGGGAATTTGGTTTGGGTAAATTGCCTTGGCGAGTCGATCAGGTCGCGCAAATCACGCAGTTGCGCCCCTGCTCTTTGGCTTGGTAAACCGCTTTGTCGGCGCGATTGAACCAGCTGTCTGAGCTATCGCCCTGGCGCAATTGGGCGCAGCCGAAAGAGGCGGTGATCTCGCCCTCAGGGGCGTTTAATTCCAGGCTGATATTGACCCTGAGTTGCTCTGCCAATTGGCAGGCTTCGAACAGCCGGGTGTTGCGCGCGAGTACCACAAACTCCTCGCCGCCAAAGCGAAAGGCGCGGTCGGTTTTGCGGATGCGCAGGGTTAGCAGCTCGGCCAATTTTTGCAGCAGATTATCGCCCACACTGTGGCCAAACTTATCGTTGATTTGCTTAAAGTAATCCAGGTCAAAAATGATCAGGGTGGCGGGGGTGTTTTCGCGTAGGAAATCCTGCAGGCACTCGCTGACGGCGAGGTTAAGTGCGCGCCGGTTGGCCAGGCGGGTGAGCGGGTCCTGGGTGGCGGACTCCTCCAGCAGGCGGCGCTGGCGCTCGTTCTGCAGTGCAAAAACATAGGCCAGGCTAGTGGCGAACAGCAGGCTGGCAATCATCGCCATACCGTCTACCGGGTCGGGCAGGCTGTAGGCCAAATGCAGCAGCCCACCAACGGCCACCAGGTTAACCAACAGCGCCAGGTTAGACTTGAGCAGAAATACATTGGCAAAAAGTGCGGGGAATACCCAGAACACAAACAGCGGGTTGTTGAGGTAGGCCACGGCCACTGCACCTAGAGTGTAAAGCGTGGCGGTAACTCCCAGGTTAATTTGAGAAACGCGACCGCTGCGGTAGGCGAGCAGGGCATTGATAAGTGCAACCAGGACGATTGCCAGGTCCACCAGGGCGTGTAAAAGCTGGCCGTGCATATAGCGCATAGCGACAAAGGGGGCTATGCCCACTGCCGCCAAGATGGCGAAAAAGTAGACCAGGTTAAATTGAAATTTTTGTGCTGACTCGTCCCACATAGGTGTTGAGCGTCCTCTCTTATCCGTACTTATCCGTGAACAGGCCCTAGCATAAGGCTAAAAAGTGAAAACACATTGTGTATATTGTCGGTATTTCTGTGATTGCCAATAATTTTTTGCCGGTTATCTGCGCGCCAGCCTTACAGGGAATAACTGCAAAGCTCGAAAAATAAGCAGGTGGAGCGTTTCCGGTGTTTGGCAACCAGCTACTGGTGGGCTCGCCAGCTGGTTTGAAGCGAATCTACAGAGCCCGCTCGACGGCGGTGGCAGCAGTTGGTTAACCACTGCTTGTAAATACTGCCGGTAAATTTAGTGGCATTCATGGTGAATGCGTAATTTAAATGGCGAAGGCCGAATTTTGCGCGCTTGGATTTTTGTTTTTATCTTGTAGCCTGTTACGGCTATGAGCGCCTTGGGTTCTATTCAAAATGGTCGGAGTGAGAGGATTCGAACCTCCGGCCCCTGCTTCCCGAAAGCAGTGCTCTACCGGGCTGAGCTACACTCCGTAATCCGTAATCCGTAATCCGTAATCCGTAATCCGTAATCCGTAAGTCGCGAGCGAACGCGAACGAAAAAGTGGCGAGATTGTAAGGGGTGTTTGATGATTTTTGTAGCCCCCGAGTAGCCAACTGCTGCAAATCCTGTTTAATCTGTTTTATCTCTCACACTTCAGAGCAATAACTATGGGAAAAAATCGACTGGAAGCCTTTAGCGATGGGGTATTGGCCATCATTATCACCATCATGGTGCTGGAGATGAAGGTACCGCACGGCACAGATTGGAAAAGCCTGCTGCATCTCGGGCCAGTGTTTATGAGTTATGTACTGAGTTTTATTTACATTGGGATCTACTGGAACAACCATCACCATATGCTGCACAGCGTCAGTCGCGTCAGCGGCGGTGTGCTCTGGGCCAATTTGCACCTGCTGTTTTGGTTGTCGCTGTTTCCGTTTGTGACGGGCTGGATGGGCGAGAACCATTTTGCACCTCTGCCCACCATGGTTTACGGGGTGGTGCTGCTAATGGCCGCGATTTCCTATTGGCTGCTCGCCCACTGCCTGGTCTCTGCCGAGGGCGAAGGGTCGCTGCTCGCGCGGGCCATGGGACGGGATTTTAAGGGCAGCGTATCGGTGGTGATTTACGCCCTGGCGCTGCCGTTGGCATTTTACGCTACCTGGATTGCACACCTGTGTTACCTGGGCGTTGCACTCCTGTGGCTGGTGCCGGACAAACGCATAGAGCGCGAGCTGACCCATCCGGCCGAGCCGCCGCAACACCATGGTCATTAATCCGGCAGAAAAGGGGGCCAGGCTGAGTTGGATTGACTCCCACTGTCACCTCGACTTTGCCGCCTTTGACAGCGATCGCAACCAGCTCTGGGGGGAGTGCCGGGCCCAGGGCATAGAGCGGCTGGTGATACCTGGCACCGAACCCGCGCAGTGGCGCAGGGCGCAAACCCTGGCGGCCGGGTTGCCGGGGGTGAGCTTTGCCGCTGGCCTGCATCCCTGGTGGATAAGGTCCTGGTTGGCGGGGGCCGGGGAGTTGAGCGAAGCTTTGGCGGATGACCTGGTCAGGCAACTGCAGCTTGTGTTGCGTGAACCCAAATGTGTCGCCCTGGGTGAAGCCGGTCTGGATTTGTTACTGGATTTGCCCCTGGCGCTGCAACTCAGGGTGCTGGAGTTGCAGCTCAGCCTGGCGCAAACCTTGGCCAAACCGGTGATTTTTCACTGTGTGCACGCCCACGGGCAGCTGCAGGCGCTGCTAAAGCATATCGAGCTGCCGGCTGGCGCTGTTGTCCATGGCTTTAATGGCAGCTACGAGCTGGCCAGAAATTATTGGCGGCGGGGTATTTACCTGGGGATTGGTGGCAGCATTACCTATGCGCGCGCCGCGCAAACCCGCGATGCGGTAAAGCGGTTGCCGCTGGAGGCGATGCTGCTGGAAACCGATGCGCCCGATATGCCGTTGCACGGCTGTCAGGGGCAGCGCAATTCACCGCTGCAATTGCTGGCCGTGGCCAGGCAGCTTGCCGAGTTGCGCGGTGATAAGCTGGAGCAGATTGCGCGGCAAACCAGCGCCAATGCGCTACAGCTATTTGGTGCTATCTAGCCGCTTGTTGAAATTCGTTTTTAACGCCGCAGTGGCAACGCCGATAGAATTTCAACAAGCGGCTAGGCGACAGAAATTTCAGTTTCCAACTCTTCCAGGGACACTATTACACGGTTGCGCCCGCGCGCCTTGGCTTCGTACAGTGCTTTGTCGGCGCGCGCAATAAATTGTGCCGGGGCCTCGTCTTTCATTTCTGCCACGCCAAAACTCGCGGTGAGTTTTATCTGCTCCGGCCATTGCGCATTACTGACGCAGCTGCGCAATTTTTCCGCCAGGCGACCGGCGTGAATCAAATCGGTGTTGGGGCAGGCAATGACAAATTCCTCGCCGCCCCAGCGTGCCAGCACATCGGCGTCGCGGGTATTCAAGCGCAGAATTTCTGCAAAATTGACCAATACCTGGTCGCCTACCGGGTGGCCGTGGGTATCATTGACCTGTTTAAAATAATCTATATCAATAAAAATCAGCGATAGCCGCAAGGGCCGCTGGCCGCCAAAACCAGGCTCAAACAAATAGGCTATGCCCTGGCGATTGAGCACCCCGGTCAGCGGGTCGCGACTGAGTTTCTCCTCCAGGTTTTTACTTTTGATGTTGAGCAGCCTGTTGAGCGCTTCCAGCTCTTTTTGACGCTGCCCGGAAAAGTAGAGTTCGCGGCGAATGTATTGCCACTGTTTGAATACGTAGATCAACCCCAGGCAGGCCCACAAGGCCAGGAGCGTTAAATAAACCAGGCTGTCGCTAAACAGTTTTCCTTCAAACTCTATGCGCGTCACCTCAATCTCGTAGTGGCCCGGTTTGATGTTGTTGCCGGTAGCCAATTGAATGGATAAGAGGTTGGTGTATTCCGGTGCACTCAACTCGGGCGATATGGCATTGGCCACCAGCCACCAAGTGGGCACCTGAAATGAGCTGAGTGGGACTATCACCGGTTTGCCCGGCTCGTGTTTGTAAAACTCAATGGTGTTGTACTTCAAACTACCTTCGTCTTCGAGCCTGGCGTATTTGGGATTAAAGTTGCGCGATTGAAAGCGAATACCTATGTCCTGGGGGCTGGAATATTTAACCCAGAGTTTCACTTGCGAGTAGCGCGAGAGGTCGGTGCCCTTGGTGCCCGATTTGCTCAGGTCCCAGTTGAGCTCGCAGTAGGGCCAGGCAAAACTGGAGGCGCGGATATCGCAGCTGAGGATCAGCTTGCCATCGCGCAGGCTGATGCTGGAGGTTGAGCTGCCATTGTTAGATCTGTCATCTATGGCGCTAACCGGAAAGCTTGGGTTTTGGTCGATGCGCAACACCCTGGTAAATGACAGGGATTGGAAAATAACGGCGGCCAGGCTGATGATCAGCAGTATCCCTACGAGCCAGGTTTTCCAGCGCTCTTGTGCCAGGGTCATGGGCTCTTACCAGAGAGAAACACACCAAAAGTAAAGCATACTTCTTGCTGTCTTGGCGCAAAAAGCTGCAAATTCAATGAGTTTAAAGCTTTTTGGGGCGAGCTTTCAGCGAAAACCTTCGGGCTGGCTAGACCGGTTTTTTATGGCTTTTGTTCAAACCTGGGGCCGGGGTTATATAAACCTCGGTCGCGGCTCTTCCGTAATGAGTGGTCAGCGCGTTTATTGCGCTTGAAAAATAGCGTTTACCAGGCTTGGGTTATCTTCCGATTCGCCCTTACCGGCAGTCTTGTCGCGGTCGTGGGATAGCTGCCAAAACATAATCCCGCCCAGCTGTTGCCGCTCGGCATAGCGCACTTTTTCGGTCACTGAACGAGTGTCGTCAAAGCTGGCGAAGGTTTGGGTTTGCCGGTTGTAAGCGTAGGGAGCTTTTGCCTGATCATCCCAAAAAAACTGCCAGCCGGCGGCGCGCGCCATGCGCTCCGGGAATTCACTATAGCCGGCACCTTCGACATGGACTCCGGGTTGATATAGGCCGTGGTTGATGTCGGCAACCTGGGTCCAGGTGCGTGAATAAAAGGCGGCACCTATAACAATTTTGCGCGCGGTGACCCCGCGCGCCAGCAGCGCCTTGACGCCATTGTCGGTAGAGTCCTTTTGCTCCGGTGTCGAGTAGAGCGAAGTGTGGTGTCCCGTAACTTTGCTAAAACCATTGACCAGGTCGTAACTCATCAGGTTGACGCTGTCCACCAGCGGCATAACCTCGGCCCAATTCACGGCGTTGTTCAGGTAGTTGTCAAAACCGCCGGCCGCAAAGCTTATCTCGTAACCGCTGCCCAGGGTCTGGCGCAGGGTTTTAACCAGCTCGGTAAAATGGCCTTGGTCGGTTGGGCCAAAGGTATGGCCGGGGAAGCCTTCGACGGCGGGGTACTCCCAATCCAGGTCAATGCCGTCGGCGCCATTAGCGCGCAGGATTTTTACTACGGATTGGGCAAAGGCAAGGCGGTTTTGCCGGCTTGCAAAAACCGTCGAACAGGTTTCGCAGCCGCCCCAGCCCCCCAGGGATACGATGATTTTGAGCGCGGGGTAGTTTTGCTTGAGCGCCACCAGCCGCTGCAGTGCCTGTTGATCCTCACGTTTATCA
>CBINKF010000022.1:0-12496 GCA_966251115.1 uncultured Cellvibrio sp. | reverse complement strand
ATTTATTTACACCATCATGGTGCTGCCGATGAGGCACTTCTCTGGCTATGCCGGCGTTATCGCCCTGGCAATTATTGCGGTACCTATTATTGTACGCACTACCGAGAACATGCTGCTGCTGGTACCCGACATGCTGCGCGAAGGCTCGTTGGCCCTGGGCTCAACCCAGCGCCAATCGGTATTAAAGATCTGTCTGCCTGCAGCGCGCAACGGCATTATTACCGGTATTTTGTTATCACTTGCACGCATCAGCGGTGAAACTGCCCCGCTGTTGTTTACCGCGTTAAACAACCAGTTTTTTTCATCAAACCTCAATCAACCCATAGCCAACCTGCCAGTGGTTATTTTCCAATATGCCATGAGCCCCTACGAAAACTGGCAGCAACTGGCTTGGACAGGTGCCGCCTTAATCACGCTATTTGTGGTGACGCTTAACTTGCTCGCGCGCTTTGTATTTTCCCGCAATCACAAATAGCGCTGCTAATCCCGCAATATAAAAAAGGTCGATCAGGTCGACCTTTTTTTATCAGCCAAAATACGCAAGCTACTCAAAGTGGCTAATTACCCTTGCGCCAAATAATTTTTTTACCAACTGCTCAGCCTGCGCCCCGAAGGCTTCGGGCTCTGGATGCTGAAGTTCGCTCGTCAGTTGCTGAACAACCTGTTCCAAGGTTAACTCTGCGTTTTCCTGGAGCAAATACAGCAGCCTGTTGGTTAAGGCATTCACCTCCATAAATTTCACATCATCTTCCTGGTCGCGATAAACCAATAAATAAGTCGCCGAAGCTACCTGGGGGATATAATCGCGACTGATTTTGTGCACTGGGTATTGATAGGCCAAATTCATTACTAATGGCGATACTCTCGCCTTGGCTAACAGCCAATTCTCCGGCAGCTCACCAGCTGGCGGCAGCTCTGCATCGGCAACATCTACCGCCAGCTCTGCCCACTCGTAATGGGCCAACTGCAACATAAACGGAAAGTCATCTGGCTGAGTTTCGCGTTCACTCATCAGGTAGTGCAAAAACTCCTGACTGATGGCGAGAAAATACGGCGTTTGCGCGCGGTGCCTAACAATAAAATCTCGCACCAGCGCATGCCAGGTGGTATCGCTAAGCAGGCTGCGCAAAACCGGGAAACTGCCCGCAATAAACCCCTCAATATTGTTGTAGATCAGGTCGCGGTATATACCTAATCGCCGATCCTCCAAACCCTCTGGGGCGGGCGTTCCATCTGGATTGCGCAAATGGCCGGTCAAAGCAAATTGGGTTTGTTGAAAGCTTTTCATAGAGCGTTAATTTTAGCTGCAGCCAAAGGTTTACTGGCAGCCTCCTGGATGGAGCGTATCTGCTCCAACTCCACCAATAACTCAGACACCTCGGGGATATTAAAATCTCGCTCCAGGAGCGTGGGTTTTACACCAAATTCACGATAGGCGCAGGCTAAAAGATCCCACACCGGATCAATTACCGGGGCGCCGTGGGTGTCTACACGCAGATCTTCCGCTTCAACATAGTGCCCGGCAACGTGAATATAGGCCGTGCGCTCACCGGGCAGGGATTTTAAAAATTCGTAAGGGTCGTAGTTGTGGTTGATGCTGTTGACGTAAATATTGTTCACGTCCAGCAGCAGGGCGCAGTCAGCTTGTGTTACTACTGCGTTGATAAATTCCGCTTCGCCCATCTCCTGCTGGGGCGCACAGTAATAGGAAGCGTTTTCTATCGCAATGCGCTGGCCAAGAATATCCTGAGCTTCGCGGATACGCGCAGCAACATAGTTGACGGCCTCTTCAGTAAACGGAATGGGCAGCAGATCATAGAGCTGACCATCATCGCTGCAGAAACTGAGATGTTCACTGTAATAGCGAATTTGATGCTCCGCCATAAAGGCTTTGATATCGCGCAGCAGATCGCGATTTAATTCGCCGGGGGAACCAATAGAGAGTGACAAACCGTGGCAAACAAAGGGGAAGCGCTCGGTGTAGCGACGCAGCTCTTTGCCCAGGCGACCACCCAAGCCAATCCAGTTTTCCGGGGCTATCTCCATAAACTGAATAGCTTGTGTATCCTGATTCCTAAGCTTGTCCAACAAACTCCGGCGCAGGCCCAGACCTGCACCGGAGATGTTAGCGGAATAATTATTCACGCCAGACAACTTAAATTACTCAGCTTTTTTATCGGCACCACAACTACCTTCAGCTTTTTTATCAGCTTTTTTGTCGGCACCACAACTGCCTTCGGCTTTCTTATCGGCTTTTTTGTCAGCACCGCAGCTGCCTTCAGCTTTTTTATCAGCGCCACATTTGCCTTCAGCTTTTTTGTCAGTGCCGCACTTGCCTTCATGCTTGGCTTTTTTATCAGCACCGCATTTGGCTTCACCGCATTTGCCTTCGGTATTATCCGCCAGGGTATAACCGGCTTGTAAATTGGTGGCGGTAAAGCTGGCGTCTGCTGCAGAAGCAACCGGAGCCAAAGCAACCGAGGTTACGAAAGCGGCGCCGATTACTGCAGACAGAGAGGACAGTTTGTTATTCATGGTAAAGCTCCTTTAGGGGTTAAGGTATTACAGGGTAAAACTATCACAGGTTGACTATTAAGTAAGCTCAGGTTTGTTAAACTTTGCGCTGGTTAATAGCCTCAATAGTTGCCAGTAAGATGCAGCCTATCCCTGGTTGTTACAAACTCCGCAAAATTATTTTTAATTTTCGATCATTGCCGCTTCCCACTGCTTATCCAGGCGCTTGTCAGAGACGGGCACCTGAGTCTTGAGTGTCTGTGCAAAAAGTGAGATGCGGTACTCCTCGATCCACCAGCGATAATCCATAAGCGCCGCGTTCTGCGCCAGGCGGTAACTGCCCTCTTTTTCCAGATACTCAACCAGCCGCTGCCAATGGGGCTCTATGGCAAGCATATTGAGTTTGTCTTTTTGCACATTGAGCTGGGCTTTTTCCAGCCGCTGCTGCAACGCGCGCAGGTATTTGAGGTACTGGTTAAACCATTGCGGCGGGGTGTTGTACACCAAACCCGGCTGGAACAACTGCGCCAATTGCTGATTGATATCGCTGATACTAAAGGCCAGTACCAGCATATTTTTTTGCTGCTTAAGCTGCTTTTTCACATCCACCAGCAATGCCAGGCTGGTTTGCAGTGTTCTTTCCAGCTCCTGCGCCTGGGGAATCAACGCCTCCCCGACTTTATGCAGCACCGCCTCGAAAGCCGTTTGACTACGCGGCAGTTGAGTTTGATCTGGCAAGCCCAGCTGTTTGATGGCGGCCATAATCAAATCATCCACCACCTGCTCGCGGTTGCCGATACCCGCCAGAGTTAACGCCACCTGCTGGGTTTTGAGCAGTTCCTTTTGCAGGTACTTAACCTTGGTGCTGCTGGCCAGAAACAGCAAACGCGCGAGACCGCGCTGAGTCAGGTCCTGCGCTTGCAGCGGGTTGTCCAGCACCTGCAGCGCCACCGAACTCTGCTTATCCACTAGCGCGGGATAGGCGCGAATACTGATACCGCCGCGCGGTAACTGGATGGCACTGGGCAGTTCGCCAAAATCCCAGCTGGTGATATCGCTGCGCTCAATACTGGTGGCCGCCGACTGGATATTGGCCTGCACCCGCTCGCGGTATTTGTCGCGCAAGCCCGGCAGGTCGCGATCGCTGGCGATAATCTTGCCCTTGTCATCCACCACGTGAATATTGAAACAGTAAAAGGCATCTACCGAGGTTTCGGCCCAGGCCTCTTTGGGGATATCAACACCGGTAATGCGCTTGAGCTGCAGCCCCAGTTGATCCGTTAAAGGCTTGTTGTCCGGGCTCATGGCCGCCAGGGCGCGGTCGACCATATCCGGCACAGGCACAAAATGTTTGCGCAGGCTTTTGGGCAGGGATTTGACCAAGCCAATGCATTTATCGCGCAACATGCCCGGCACCAGCCACTCCAAACGCTGCTCCGGCACCTGGTGCAAGAGGCTTACCGGCACATGGATGCTCACACCATCAAACGGGTGATTGGGCTCAAAGTGATAGCTGAGCGGGAACACCATGCCGCGCCATTCCAGTTCATTGGGGAATTGCGCCGCAGTCACATCGCCGGCACCGTGACGCATCAGGGTTTCGCGGGTGATAAATAACAGCCTGGGGTTATCCTGTTCGGCTTTTTTGCGCCAGGCTTCAAAGCCGGCCCAGTTAACTACCTCGGGCGGAATCCGCTCGTTGTAAAAGTCAAAAATAACCTGCTCATCAACCAAGATATCGCGCCGGCGCGCTTTGGATTCCAGCTCTTCCAACTGTTCCAGCAAATTTAATTGATGGGCAAAAAAGTCTTTGTCTTTATTGGGCTGATGGCGGCGCTTGGGGTGCTGGGCGTATTGCCCTTCCACCAAGGCGGCGCGGATAAAAATCTCACGCGCTTGCACTGGGTCAATGTGCGCAAAAATAACCGCTTTTTTCTCGATAATGGTCAGGCCATACAAACTGATTTTTTCATAGGCCATCACCTGCCCCGAGCGGCTGTCGTAGTGCGGCTCAAAATGCTGGCGCTTGATTAAATGCTCAGCGGCTTTAATCACCCACTCAGGTTCAATTTTTGCCACTGTGTGGGCGAAGAGTTTGGAGGTTTCAATCAGCTCCGCCGCCATCAGCCACTTGGGCGTTTTTTTGGCCATGGAGGAGCCGGGGAAAATCATAAATTTGCGATTGCGCGCGCCCAGGTACTCGCGCTCTTCGTGATTAAAGCCCAGGTTGCCCAACAAGCCAGTGAGCAGCGACTGGTGAATCGCCTCGTAATTGGCCGATTCGCTGTTGATGCGAATCCCCAGGGGTTTAATCGCCACGCACAACTGGTGGTGCACATCGCGCCACTCGCGCAAACGCAAATAGTTGAGGAATTCTTTTTTGCACAGCTTGCGCAATTGGTTTTGCGACAACTCCTGGCGCTGGCTTTCAAAATAATCCCAGAGGCTGACCAGGCTTAAAAAATCCGACTGCTCGTTCCAAAAACGGCGATGCATTTGATCGGCGTGCTGCTGTTTTTCCACCGGCCGCTCGCGCGGGTCCTGCACCGAGAGTGCACTGACAATAATCAGCAGCTCGCGCACACTGTTTTGCGCCTGCGCCGCCAGCAGCATACGCGCCAGGCGCGGGTCGAGCGGCAGCGCGCTCAATTGTTTGCCGAGCGGCGTCAGTTGGTTTTTGCGATTGACCGCGTGCAACTCCTCCAGCAATTTAAAACCATCGCTGATCATGCGGTGATCGGGCGGGTCGATAAAGGGAAATTTATGGATATCGCCCATGCGCAGTTGCAGCATCTGCAAAATTACCGCGGCCAGGTTAGTGCGCAGAATTTCCGCATCGGTAAATTGCGGGCGCGAGTTGAAATCCTCCTCGCTGTAAAGGCGAATACAAATACCCTCGGCCACCCGGCCGCAGCGGCCTTTGCGTTGGTTGGCACTGGCTTGGGACACAGGTTCAATGGGCAAGCGTTGCACTTTGGTGCGATAGGAGTAGCGGCTGATGCGGGCAAAACCCGGGTCGATTACATAGCGAATGCCGGGCACGGTAATGGAGGTTTCCGCCACATTGGTGGCCAGCACTATGCGCCGCCCGGTGTGGGGTGCAAACACTTTTTGCTGCTCGGCCAAACTCAGGCGCGCGTAAAAGGGGATCACTTCCAGGTGATTAAATTGCGCTTTGCGCAGCGCTTCGGCGGCTTCGCGAATTTCCCGCTCGCCACTTAAAAACACCAGAATATCGCCGCCGCGTATGGCCTTGGCGGTTTTCTCGTGGGTTTCAATTTCTGCTACGGCATCGACAATCGCCTGGTATTGATCCGGGTCGTTATCACCTTCTTCATCGCCCTCGCGCTCGTACATGGGGCGATACCAGGTTTCCACCGGATAAGTGCGGCCGGAGACTTCAATAATCGGCGCATTGTTAAAGTGCTGGGAAAAGCGCTCCAGGTCGATGGTGGCGGAGGTGATAATCAGTTTTAAATCCGGGCGCTTGGGCAGCAGCTGTTTTAAATAACCCAGCAAAAAATCGATATTGAGGCTGCGCTCGTGGGCCTCGTCGATAATTAAGGTGTCGTAGCGATTGAGGAAAGGGTCGTGCTGAATTTCAGCCAGCAGAATACCATCGGTCATTACCTTGATTAGCGTGTTCTCGGTGGACTGATCGGTAAAACGCACCTGATAGCCAACCGTCTCCCCCAGAGGCGAGTGCAGCTCTTCGGCGATGCGGTTGGCGACGGTATTGGCGGCGATACGGCGCGGCTGGGTGTGGCCAATTTGACCAAATACACCGCGACCAATAGTGAGACAAATTTTAGGGATTTGCGTGGTTTTGCCCGAGCCGGTTTCACCGGCCAGCACCACCACCTGATGTTTGGCAATAGCCTCGGCGATTTCCTCGCGCCGCTCGCACACAGGTAAGTTGGGGAACTCAATTTGCGCTGGCACCTGGGCGCGGCGGGCTTCCACCCGTGCGACCGACTCGGCAAAACTCGCCTGCCATTTTTCCAAGGCGTTATCAAAGGGTTTGCCCGCTTTGGCGAGCTGCTCTATATCGCCCAAACGGCGCTGCAGGCGATGGCGATCAACACCCATCACCTGCTGCAGAGAATGTTTAAATTTCGACCACTCGTTTGTCATGCTGCCACCTGTTTAATCGCGCCGCATGATAACAAAAACTCGCGGGCGATTATTTGGGCAATTTTTCCAATAGCACAAAATTGGTAGGCTTAAGCGCTACTTGCGATGTCGCTACCTGGGCAATAACACCGGCAAACCAGTGCACCTGGTTCATGCGCGCACCTATGGAGGTGTAAGCGCCCTCGCCCACCGGCAGATAATTAACTGCGCCACTGAGCTCGCGCTGGCCATTTACGTAGCTGGTAAATTCGCCTTGCGCATAGACCACCGCAATATGCACCCATTGATTGATTGGATGCACTAATTGGGGATCAATCAACACCCGCTGCTCGCCCTCGGCTTTGATATAGCTATCCAGGTACCATTGGTGCTTATCATTAAGGCGCATTTCAATCGTGAGGCGACGGTTGGGATTATCCGGCGCTTCGATATGAAAAATTCGCGGCTCGATATTGTGCGGATAGACATCACGGGGTTTGACCAGCATCTCCACCGTAAATGCCAGGGCGTTACCGAGTGAATTGGCTTTTACTAAAAGTCGATCACCATCGCCATCAAAACTGGTGGCCTTGCCCCAAGGAAAATCAATCAACTTGGGGTTGCCCGTTATCGTCAGCGGATTTCCAGCGACGGAATTTAGCGAGCTTAATGTCCAATTTTCCTGTTTAATGTTTGTAGGTAAAGTACAGACACAAGCCGCTATCAGGCCCGCTAAAATTACCAAGGCCATGGGTTTTAGGTATTTCATATTTTATTCGTCCAGGCCAGTGTAGTGAGCCTCCTCTTGCGCCAACTTTCTCGCCACATCACCGGGTGAGCCCGTGTTGCGCGCCAGCAGGCTGTAGGCCACAGGCACTATAAACAAAGTAAACAAGGTGGCAACCAGCACCCCAAAAATCACCACTATACCTATCACAAAACGCGTTTCAGAGCCGGCGCCAGAGGAGACCACCAGAGGCACAGCGCCAGCAGCGGCAGTCAGGCTGGTCATCAAAATCGGGCGCAGGCGCGCCGCACTGGCATCGAGCAACGCCTGGGTAAATTCCATGCCTCTGTCGCGCAGCTGGTTGGCAAACTCCACAATCAAAATACCGTTTTTAGCTGCCAATCCAATCAACATAATCAAACCAATTTGCGAATAGAGGTTGAGCGAACTGCCGGTGACAAACAGTCCCAGCATACCGCCCAAAATGGCCAGGGGCACCGTGAGCATAATGACAAAGGGATGCACAAAACTTTCAAACTGGGCCGCCAAAACCAAAAAGGTAATGAGGATACCCAGCAGGAAGATAAACATCACCGAGCCGCCTGCAGTTTGGAAATCGCGCGACAGCCCTTTGTAATCCACCACCGCCGTAGGTGGTAAATTATCTTTTACCAGTTGATTGAGATACGCCAGGGCATCACCCAGGGCCAGGTTATCCGCCAGGTTAGCTTCCAGGGTTAAGGAGCGCACGCGGTTATAGCGATTAAGTTTGCTCGCATCAGCCAACTCTTTTAAGTGAACCAAATTCGCCAGGGGAATCAGCTCGCCGCTGCGCTCGGAGCGCACGTACATATTTTGCAAGCTGGTGGTGGTGCGCTGCTCGTCGCGCTCGCCCTGCAAAATCACATCGTACTCTTCACCGTCGTCGATATAGGTAGTGGCGCGGCGCGAGCCCAAGAGTGTCTCCAGGGTGCGACCAATATTGCTCACGCTCACACCCAAATCAGCAGCGCGATTGGTATCAATTAACACCTCAATTTGCGGTTTGGTTTCCTTGTAATCCCAATCAATTCCCTGCAGGCCCGGGTTATGCTCTTCGAGTTTTTTGAGCAATATATCCCGCCACTGCGCTAACTCTTCGTAAGTGCCGCCACCGAGCACAAATTGCACCGGCTTTTGCGTTTGCGAACCAAAGCCCTGACGCATAATCGGCGAAGCGGTTACGCCCGGCAGGTCCGCCAGGCTTTTGCGGATTTCATCCATAATCACAAACGCGCTGCGCCTTTGGCCCCAATCGTTGAGCACCGCGATCACCATGCCGCTGTTAAAGCTTTCAATAGCGCCAAAGGCGCGAGGCGCGCGCACCATCAGGCGGCTGATCTCGCCCGAGTCCACATACTTCATCATGCGCCGTTCAATTTCACTGACGTACTCTTCCATATAGGAGTAGCTGGCGCCTTCGGGCCCATTGATCATTACAAAAAAGCTGCCCCTGTCTTCGCGCGGGGCATATTCCGAGGGGATTTTTTGCGCGAGCAACACCGCCAGGCCAATTAAACCGACAAACAAAACCATCAAGGTTTTTTGGTGTTTCAAGCTCCAGCGAATGGCATTTTTATAGCGCTCGCGCAGGCGCAACATAAACTGGTTGATCCACTCCACCAGGTTGTGTGGGTTGTCATTGCGTTTAAGCACCTTGGAGGCCAGCATGGGCGAGAGCGTGAGCGCGATGAGTGCAGAAAAACCCACAGCCGCCGCCATGGTTATCGCAAACTCGGAAAACAAACGGCCTATATCGCCCTTAAGAAAAACTATGGGTACAAAAATCGCCACCAGCACCAGGGTGGTCGCAATCACCGCAAAGCCCACCTCCTTCACGCCGTCATAGGCGGCCAGCAGCGGTGGCTTGGCTTTTTCCTCTATGTGGCGAACAATATTTTCCAGCACCACAATGGCATCATCCACCACCAGGCCAATGGCCAGCACCAGCGCTAACAGCGTCAGCATATTCACCGAAAAGCCGAGCACCGCCAGCACGGTAAAAGTGGCAATAATAGAGACAGGCACAGCCACGGCAGGCACCAGCATGGCGCGCACACTGCCGAGGAATAGATAAATCACCAACACCACCATGAGCATGGAAATGGCGATGGTGATATATACCTCGTGAATCGCGCGCTCGACAAATACTGAGCTGTCGTAGCTGCTTTCAATACTCATGCCCTTGGGCAGGGTGGCGTTGATGCGATCGCGTTCAGCTTTTACGCCACGGGCAACATCAATGGTATTGGCGGTTGATTGCTTAACAATACCTATACCCACTTGGGTGACGCCATTGCCGCGAAACAAATTGCGATCTTCTTCGGTGCCCTTCTCCACCGTGGCGATATCACCCAGGCGAATTAAATGGCCGTCGCTGCCGCGCTTGATGACCAAACCTTTAAATTGCTCTACGGTTTTATAGGAGCGCGCCATGCGCACGGTGAACTGGCGATCAACGGATTCAATACTACCGGCGGGTAACTCCAGGTTTTCGGCGCGCAGTGCATTTTCAATATCGTTAACGGTTAAATCCTGTGCGGCAAGCTGGCGTCTATCCAACCAGATACGCATGGCATAGCGCTGCTCGCCGCCGATGCGCACCCGCGCCACACCATCGACCACCGAAAACCTGTCCACCAGATAGCGCTGGGCGTAATCGGATAACTGCGGCATGGTCATGTTATCGGCGGCCAGGCTAAACCAGACAATCACATCTTCGTCGGAGCTGACTTTTTGCACCTCGGGCGGGTCCGCCTCTTGCGGCAGATTATTGAGCGCACGCGCTACCCTATCGCGTATGTCATTGGCCGCCGAATCCATATCGTGGCCAGTTTCAAATTGCACGGTAATATTGGACACACCGTTTTCACTGGAGGATTCGATATAGCGAATTCCCTCCACCCCGGAGATACGATCTTCCAGGACTTTGGTAATACGCGTTTCAACAATCGTGGCTGCCGCCCCCGGATAATTAGTGCGAATCGATACTACCGGGGGATCGATATTGGGATATTCGCGCAGCGTCAGGCGATCAAAGGCCACCAAACCAAAGGCGATTAATAAAATAGAAATTACCGCCGCAAATACCGGGCGTTTGATAGAGACTTCGGAAAGCTTCATGTTGACCTCCGCTTAATGCGCTGTGTCAGCGGAGGTTGCGTCTGCCTGGTGTTGCTCTGTTGTCGCAGATTTAAGCAGCTCGCTCAGATGCTCTTGATCGCCTTTGCTCAAATCCACCGGCGCCTCTAGCGAGAGCACAGCAACTTGTTGGCCATCGCGAACCTTTTGCAAGCCGTGGGTAATGACCTGCTCACCAACCGCCAAACCTGAGCGCACTTCCACGGCCCCGGCAAAACGCTCACCAATCACTATATGGCGACGCTCCAAGCTGGCTTTGTGGGTATCGCTTGCATCCGGTTTGGCAACAAACACGAAATTTTCACTGCCCAGTGGCACCAGCGCCGCCTCGGAAATTAATATCGCCTGCCGCTTGGCCGACTGTAAATCAACCAGCATCAACATGCCCTGCTTTAATTCATGGTGGCTGTTATCAAGAATCGCGCGCACGGTAATTGCGCGGGTGACCTCATCAATTTGGTTGTCGATACTGAAAATTTCACCGGCAAAGGTTTTATCGCCCAGGGCGCGGCTTTTGGCGGAAATCGGCAGGCCGATATGCAGGCTTTGCAGGTACACCGAGGGCACGGTGAAATCCAGTTTCATTTTGCTGTCATCATTGAGGGTGGTGATTTTATCGCCCGGCGACACCAGTGCACCCACACTCACATTGCGCAACCCCAACACGCCACTAAAAGGCGCAATCAGGCGTAAATCCTTTAAGCGCGACTCCACCGCGTTGTAGCGCGCGCGCGCCGCTTCGTATTCGCGCACCCGTTGGTCCAACAGCGAGGCCGAGGCAGCGCCACTTTTGGCCAGGGACTTAACCCGCTGCAATTGTTTTTTGGCTTCATCGGCGGTATAGCCGGCCTCCTGCAACAATGCCGACTCCTCTGCGCTGGTCATTTCAACCAGCACCTGGCCTTTGGCCACACGCTGGCCGTCCTCAAAATGAATCTGGGTAATGGTTTTGGTTAGGTTGGGAGTCAGGGTGATGGATTCGTTCGCACGCAATGTACCCAGGGCTTCAATGGTGGAGTGAACACTTTGTTCGGTGGCGGCCTGAACAATAACTTCGGTTAATTTTTCAACAGCTTGACTGCTTGAACACCAACCGGCTCCCATCAACCCGGCTCCCACCAACAAAAAGGCATTAAATAGCCGCCGGACTCCAGGCGTCTGCATCATGGTCGATTCCTCTGAATGAATTTATTTGCCGATGGGATTTTTTGTTATGGCGCGTTTTAAACGTCTTTTGAATTGGCTTGAAAGATAACGGGAGACAGCGGTGACTGGCTCCCGTTTTAACACTAGTTTACATCTGCCCGCCCCTAACTGCTGAGGGTAAATGCAGCAAGCGCGGCTTAACGGCCGGTCATTCTTCGCTGGGTAAAAAATAGATTGAGGCCGAGTTAATGCAGTAGCGCAAGCCGGTCGGTGCCGGGCCATCGGTAAACACATGGCCCAGGTGACAACCGCATTTTTGGCACATCACCTCGGTGCGCCACATACCGTGACTGGTGTCCATAGCTTCTTTAATGGCTTTTTTATCCAGCGGAGCATAAAAACTGGGCCAGCCACAGCCTGCATCAAACTTGGTGAGCGATTCAAACAGCGGCTCGCCACAGCAGCGACAGCTATAGGTGCCCGTGCCAAACTCCTGCCAGTATTCGCCGGTAAAGGGCCGCTCTGTGCCTTTTTCACGGCACACATGGTATTCCAGGGGCGTAAGTTTATCGCGCCAGGTTTCATCCTTGTGGAGTTCATCCAGTTCGTTGGGTTGGGTTGGCTGTTCGCTCATCATTTTTTCTCGATTATCGTGGAAGCCTGGCACCTGCGCCCTTGACACACAAGGCTCGCAGGCTTGAAGATGCTTTGATATTTCACCCTATTTTATAAGTGCTGATTTAAAGGCACTGATAAGAGAAACCATACCAAGCACCAGATTTTACTCAGAGTAGAAGGCAATCTAGTTTAAATGAA
>CBINKF010000021.1:0-12614 GCA_966251115.1 uncultured Cellvibrio sp. | reverse complement strand
CGCTTTTAAGTCGCGGTGAATAATCCCGGCGTCGTGGGCAACGGCCAAGCCCTGGGTAATTTGGGTTAGCCAGCGCAAGCGCTGCTGCATGGGCACCAGCTGTTCGCGCAGGCGTTTGTGCAGGTTGTCGCCGTCCACATATTCCATCACCAGCGCCAGCTGCTCGGGCGATTCGATAAAGTCGTAGATCTGGACAATGTTGGGGTGGTTGAGTTTGGCGAGTAGCAGCGCCTCGCGTTTAAAGCGTTCGATGTAGTGGGATTCAAATAGTTCGGTGCGCAAACATTTAATCGCCACCTGGCGATCCAGGCGTGTATCGCGCGCCAGGTAAACTATACCCATGCCGCCGCGCCCCAACACAGAAATGAGTTGGTACTGACCTATATGGTCGGGGTGGGCGTTATTTATACCGGGTAGATTCATGCGTTTTGATCAACGGCTACTCGTGCGGGCGGTGCTTGTAATTCCAGCGTGTCGCCTTTGTAAATTTTAAATTTGTCGCCGCCAAAGCGCAGCTTGCCGTTGCGCCTTTCCACGAGCTGATCAAAGCTTTGCATAAGACTGTCGGCCAGTTGTTTGCGCGCGCGAAATATCTGGATATTCATATGGGTGGAATCCAGGCCCAGCTCGCTGGAGAGCAGGTCGGTATAGATCCAGCCTCGGCTTTTTTCGTCCAGCCCCTGGGCGTAGTCAGTGGCGCGGTGGCGCGCCAACTGTAGCAGCAGGTAGTGGTGGGTGCGCACACCCAGGTCGAAATGCTTGCCGCCCAGTTGAACCTCCAATTGGGTGACCTCTTCGTCCAGGCTCAGGTTAAAAATAAACTCCAATTCTTTCAATTGACGCAGTTGACCATGGGCTTCGGTAGGGCCGTAGTCCTGGCTGTGAAAAAATTGCCAGCTTTGGCCGCCAAAATTTACCTGGTCGCCGTGTTCCAGGTGAAAGGTCTCAGGCTCATTTTGCACGGTTTCCAATTGCCAGCACTGGCTGATGTCATCGATAAAAATCGCCAGCTCTGGCGTTTCGGTATCGGGCAGCAGGTGGTATTGGTGCAGGGGAATAGGTGTGCGCTGGATGGGCGATTCGTCCAGCGGCCAGAGCATATCGCTAGGCGGGCTCAGGTCAAGCACGCGAAAGCCTGGGTCTTTTTGCTCGGCGATTTGAATTAGATCATTAATTGCCAGGGCGCAGCTTTCGCCCTGGGCTACAGCCTTGCCGTTCACCCAGGTGCCATTCAGACCCAGGTGTTTGATCTGCCAGCTGTGCCCATTCCACTCAATTGCCGCGTGTAGTTTGGATACATAGGCTTTGTTGATGGTGGTATTCACGCTCGCGGCCAGGCGCCCAAACGTATGGTGCGCCGCCAGGGGAATAAACCTGTCGTGTTCCAAATCCTGTAGATAAGCCATAGGGGTTCCGTAACTTGCCTTTTTATTGCTGAGCCCGGCGTGCAGGAATCCCTCTCTCGTGTCGCATTTTCCTTCGATCGCGCTATTCAACAACGTCTGAATCCGACCTGGCGTTGTAATTTGCCGTAATGGGCAGGAGTCTTAGTAGGCTATAGATTGCCATAGGTTGCAGCGGGTTTCACCCGCTCTGTTTTCTTTTGTGTAGCTCGGGTAGTGATTTATGAATCCCTTCGCCTCCCCGGCGGCGCGCCGTCAGCCTATTGCTAAAGCCGTTCACGCACTGACTCACTCTGCTGGCGCCAAGTGGGTGCCGGTCAATAAAAGTTTTGTAACTCTGGTAACGATTATTTTGCGTGCCGCCGCCGAGCGCATGGGCCTGGCGTCGCTGTCGGTCACCCTGCGCTGTGTTTCGCACCAAGGCTATCGCCATTTGGTGCTGGTCAATAACCCGGCGGATATTCCCATGGCCTCAATCGGCCATGTAGATGAATTTATTATTTCATCGGACACCTCGCTGCGTTGCGCCAGTGACCGGCTGGATGTGGACACCGCTTTTACCCTGGCGATGGACTACGAGCGTCAGCGCCTGGGCTATTTGCTGGCCCAGCCCTCAACAGCAACGGCGCCTGTTTCCATCGAGCAGCTAAAACAGAATCTGGAGGGCGTGATCGATGAGCTGGTGCGGGTCATCAAGCGTTATCAGTCGCGCTATCGCGCTATTTATATTTATGGCGATCAGTATTATTGGATTGGCCACAGCCAGGCGTTGCGCCAGACGGAGCAGCGAATAGAGCTGCTGGCCAAATCATCGCGTCCGGTGGTAATTCGCGGCGACAAGGGAACCGGTAAGGTGATTGCCGCGCGCGCGCTGCACAGCCAGGCACACGCCGACATGACACCTTTTATCGAATCCGACTGCGCCGAATGGCAGGAGTCTGCCGTGCAGAGCATTCTTAATTCGCTGTGCACCTATGCCTTGGGTGGCAGCTTGTTGCTGCGCAATATTGATCGCTTGACGCCCACAGCATTTGCCGCACTGCAGCATTTTTGGGCGTTGCGCTTTAAGTTGAATCGGGTACAAGAGGCGCGTCTGCTGATGACCTTAAGCTCTGCCGAGGCCGCTGGCCCCCAGGGGTTGCGCAACTGGCTGGAGGATATCGCCCATGATTTGCGCCTGCCGCGCCTGCAGGAGCGGCGCGAGGATGTGCGCGACCTGGCGCGCTATTTTATGCGTGAACTGGGGCTGGCCGCGGACATGGATTTTACTCACGACGCCTGGAACTTGTTGGAAATGCTGCATTGGCGCGAAAACGTGGATCAGTTGTATCGCCTGTTGCAAACCCTGGGCCTGGTCTGTTCGGAGTTTCCCATCAGCCTCAGCCAGTTGGAAGAGTACCTGCCTCCTCAGGAAGCTTTTTCGTTTTAGCCGGCATTTGTCGCCGCTGGCAAGTCCGGTCTGAATCATCCTTTACCCGCGCTAACCCTGCGCTGCCTCAATCCTCCGAGCCCGGCGCGCGGGAGCCTTTATTGTGGCGCCCAGGTGGCGCGGTTATACTGCCCCGCTTTAGCCTTAAACCACACTGGCCAGCGGGACTCCTATGAAATCCTTACTTTTGCTCATTGCGCTTTGCACCCTGTTGCAGGCCTGCGGCCAGAAAGGACCGCTCTACTTGCCGCAATCAGATCAACCGGCACCCGAGCATTCGGACGATAGCCAAGACTAGCGTTCGGCTTTACGCACTTTTGCCACTTGATACCGCCATTTCTACCGAGCTTATTTATGCAACACTTTACCCAACGCGACGGCCAACTTTACGTAGAAGACCTGCCTCTGGCAGCTGTAGCCGAACGTTTCGGCACCCCCTGCTATGTATACAGCCGCGCCGCTTTCACCCAGCATTACCTGGCCTATGCCCAGGCCCTGGGCAACCATCCGGGCATGATTTGCTATGCCATCAAAGCCAATTCCAACCTGGCAATCCTCAATATGCTGGCTAAGCTGGGCGCCGGCTTTGACATAGTCAGTGGCGGCGAGTTGGAGCGCGTACTGCGCGCGGGCGGCAATCCCGCGCGCATCGTCTTCTCCGGTGTGGGCAAAAGTGTTGAAGAGATGGCGCGTGCGTTGGATGTGGGCATTTTTTGCTTTAACGTCGAGTCCGAAGCCGAGCTGGAACTGTTGGCACAAGTGGCTGCAGAAAAAGGCAAGGTGGCAAACATCTCCCTGCGGGTTAACCCGGATGTGGATGCCAATACCCACCCCTACATCTCCACCGGTCTCAAAGAGAACAAATTCGGCATCGCCATCGAGCGCGCGCCAGCGGTTTATGCGCGCGCCGCGCAATTGCCCAGCCTGGCAATTAAGGGCCTGGATTGTCATATTGGCTCCCAGCTAACCCAGCTGACGCCCTTTTTGGACGCGCTGGATCGCCTGCTGCTGCTCATTGACCAACTGGCCGAGCAGGGCATTAACATCTCCCATCTGGACCTGGGCGGCGGCCTGGGGGTGACCTATCGCAACGAGACACCACCGGCGGTGGCCGATTACATAGGCGCGATTAAAACCAGGCTGGGCGATCGTCCCCTGTCGCTGATGTTTGAGCCTGGGCGCTCCATCTCCGCCAACGCGGGCGTGCTGCTGACCAAAGTGATGTTCCTTAAACCCACCGAGCACAAAAACTTTGCGGTAATAGATGCCGCCATGAACGACAATATCCGTCCCTCGCTCTATCAGGCCTGGCAGGATATTCGCCCCGTTAAAGCGCGCGCCGAGGCAGCCAAACATTGGGACCTGGTTGGCCCCATCTGTGAAACCGGCGATTTCCTCGGCAAGGACCGCGAACTGGCCATTGAGCCGGGCGACCTTTTGGCGGTAATGTCGACTGGCGCCTATGGTTTTAGCATGAGCTCCAATTACAACACCCGCGGTCGTGCCGCCGAGGTGGTGGTGGATGGCGACCAGATGCACCTGGTGCGCGCGCGCGAAACCTTTGAGGATATGGTTCGCGGCGAAGCGGTTCTACCCGAGTAATCCGGGCCGAGTGATCCGGGGAGATAGAAACGAGTGGACGAGTGAGACACTGAATGCGCTTACGTTTTAGCAAAATGCACGGTTTGGGTAACGACTTTATGGTGATCGATGGGGTCAGCCAGAGCGTGCGACTGTCGCCGGAAAAAATCCGCGCTTTGGGCGATCGTCACTTCGGCATTGGCTTCGATCAACTGCTGCTGGTGGAAATCCCCGAAAATCCCCAGGTCGATTTTCGCTACCGCATTTTTAACTGCGACGGCAGCGAAGTGGAAAACTGCGGCAATGGCGCGCGCTGTTTCGCCGTGTTTGTGCGCGAGCGCAAACTTACCGGTAAGCGCGTTATTAAAGTGGAAACCGCCAGCGGCATTATGGAGCTGCGGGTGCAGGACAACGAGCAAGTGAGTGTGGATATGGGGGTTCCTCGCCTCGCACCAACTCAGGTGCCCTTTGTCGCTGACGCGCAGGCGGCTACTTATCCATTGGATGTCGGTGGTTTGAGCTGCGATATTTCCGCAGTTTCCATGGGCAATCCCCACGCCGTGCAGTTGGTCGACAATGTAAAAACAGCGCCGGTAGAAAGCCTCGGTCCCAAAATTGAAAATCACCCGCGCTTTCCGGCGCGGGTTAACGCCGGTTTTATGCAGATAGTATCGCGCAATGAAATTAATCTGCGCGTGTTTGAGCGCGGTGCCGGCGAAACCCTGGCCTGTGGTACCGGCGCCTGCGCGGCGGTTGTCTCCGGTCGCCTGCGCGGCCTGCTCGACGACAAAGTCAAAGTTAACTTGCCCGGTGGCAGTTTAAGCATCGAGTGGAAAGGTGACGGTGAGTCGGTGATTATGACCGGCCCGGCGGTCACTGTTTTCCATGGGCAAATAAGAATATAAGGGACAGGCACGACCATGACCGACAGCAAACGCCCGACACTGGCAGACCCACTGGAACCGGAACAAGTTGCAGCCTATCTGCAGGAGAATCCCGACTTTTTTGAGCAGCACCAGGATCTGTTGGCGGAATTGCGTTTGCCCCACGAATCGGGCGCGGCTGTGTCCCTGGTGGAGCGACAGGTGTCGATTCTGCGCGAGCGCAATATGGATATGCGCCACCGCCTGAGCAAGTTACTCGACAACGCGCGCGAAAACGACAAGCTATTTGATAAAACCAAACGCCTGGTGCTCAGCCTGCTCGAGGGCCAGGATATGGGCGATATTATCGATGCGCTCCACTACAGCTTTGATAAAGAATTTGCGATCCATTACACCAGCGTTATTTTCTTTGGCAACAACGAGAAAATCCCCAGCAGCCAGGCGCGCGTTGTGAGCATGAGTGATGCGCGTGAACACCTGGGGCCGCTGATTAAAAACAGCCGTGCAGTGTGCGGTACCTTGGGCTTGCCTGAGCGGGAATTTATTTTTGGCCAGCACGCCAATCAAATAGGTTCAGTGGCGGTCGTGCCGCTGATTCACGGCAGTGTGTTTGGTTTGCTCGCCATAGGCAACCGCGACCCACACTATTATCGCTCCAGCATGGGTACACTGTTTTTAAGCTATATTGCCGAAGTGCTCAATCGCCTGCTGCCAAAATACCTGCCCAGATAAGCCGGCGGCTGATATAGTGGAATCACCGGGCTTTTCAGGTGAATTCCATGGGCGAAACAGATAACTCCAATTCCCACGCATCTGCTGCATCCCTGCCGTTTGCTGTTCAGGTGGCAGCCTTCGCCACCTATATGCGCAGCGAAAAACAATTCTCGCCCCACACCCAAAGCAGTTATCTGCGCGATATCGAAAAATTTCAGCGGCTGTGCGCCGAGCAAAAATATTCGGATTTGCATGAAGTCGACGCGCGTTTGATTCGCAGCGCCGTGGCGCAACTGCATCGCCAGGGCTTGGGCGGTAAAAGTCTGCAGCGCTGGCTGTCTTCGCTGCGGCGTTTTTTTCACTACTGCATCCGCTACAACTGGATGAAGATAAATCCGGCCGATGGCATAGTCGCACCCAAGTCACCCAAAAAATTACCCAAGACTTTAGATGTGGATCAAACCAGTCAATTTGTTGAGGTAACGGGTGATGACTTTGTGAATAAACGCGATCGCGCCCTGGTGGAGCTAATTTATTCCTCTGGCCTGCGTTTGGCCGAGGTAACCAGTTTAAATCTCAGTGATATCGACTGGAGCGATGCCAGCCTGGTGGTGACTGGTAAGGGCAACAAAACCCGCAGCCTGCCCATAGGCACCCACGCCATGAGCGCCTTAAAAAATTGGCTGGAAGCGCGCGCTGCGTTGGCGGAACCATCTGAGCCCGCATTATTTATTAGCAACCGCGGCACCCGTATCAGTCACCGCGCCGTTCAGCTGCGCTTGCAGCAGCTGAGTCAGCAGCAGGGTATGGATACCCATGTCCATCCGCATATGCTGCGCCACTCCTTTGCCAGCCACATGCTCGAATCCAGCGGCGACCTGCGTTTGGTGCAGGAGCTGCTCGGTCACGCCAATATCTCCACCACCCAAATCTACACCCATTTGGATTTTCAACACCTGGCCAAGGTATACGACAAAGCCCACCCGCGCGCGGGGCGTAAAGCGCGAGATACAGATGAATAAAAAACGCAGACAGCGGATGTTGGGTTTGAATGAAAAGCCTCATAGCCATGCATGGCTAATTGCCTGGATACTGGTGGTGTTTTTTTATTTGTATCGGGTGATCTTTTTTCATAGCCTTGTGGCTTGGGATTTACTTACTCTTCGAGATTTCTGGTTCACTTCGGCCTCAGGCGACCTGAGCCTGATGAACTGGTATGTTTTATCTTTTGGTTTAATTGCATGTTGGGCGCTGTTGGAAATAGTGCTTGCACTTTTCGGCTGCTTTCGCGATACCGTCTTTTGCATAACGGTTAATGGTGCTGTGGTTGCTTTGGTAGTATTGCTGCTGGCTGTGTTTGATCAAAAGCAGCAGGCCTTGGAGTATATAAGTTGCCATAGGGAAACCTTGGATAGTCCGTTATTTCACCAATCAAAATGGCCCGCGAGTTGGGGGGCGAGATTTAAACTTGAGCGAGATATAAAGTGCTCCAACCCCGAGTACTACTTGCGGAATTGGAGCTGGGAAAAATATTATGAAGTTAATGAAAAAATTAACGAGTTCACTAAATCAAGACGCGAAGATGTAGTTTTTCCAACGAATAAACATTAATGTAGTTGCTTGTGCAAAAACCCTATCACTTCATCCAGTACCGGTACTGCACTTTTTTCAAAGCAGCTGTGAAAGTATTCGCTGCAACCGGAATCCAAAAATGCATGTTTAAGACCGGGGTATTCATGGTACTCCGCCGGTTGGTTATTTTTGTGCAGTAGCTCGACGTAATGCTGGGCTGATGCTGGAGGGGTGGTGGTGTCCAGGCTGCCGACGTGGACAAATTGCGGTGGCAGCTTGTATTGCTTGCGGCTGGGGATGTTGTAGATAGGCGAAACGGCTTGGTAGTAGCCTGGATTTTTTTCGACACTGATGCCGCTACCAAACAGGCCGCGCGGCTCGGCTTTGGCAAATTGCCAGAAAATATTGGAGGCGGTTTCAAAGCCCTCTTTTGCGGTTTGGTAGATATCAAAGGCACCGTAGCTGACCACAGCTGCCTGGACTTTTAAGCCATCTTTTTTGGCAATCTGTTCAGCGCTTTTACCCTTGGGCAGATAGCTGGGGTTAAACCCCTGATGCTCCGCAGTAAAGCCCTTGCTGCTCAGGTTGCGTCCACTCATTAATATCATGGCCGTTAAATGGCCGCCGGCGGAGTCGCCGGTAATGGCGATTTTTTTGGGGTTGCCTTGATATTGCCGGATATTGTCTTTAACCCACAGCAGCCCGCCAAAAACATCTTCGACAATTTGGTTCATGGTGACTGAATTGTTGTCATCGCCCAGCAGCCGGTAATTGACATTGGCGACAACAAACTCGCCTTTGCTGGCCAGGTATTCGGCCATGGAATTCATTATTGAATTGTTGTTTATCAACCAGCCGCCGCCGTGATAGATCACCACCACCGGATAGGATTTTTTGCCGCTGTCGGGAACGTAAATGTCCATGGTGAGCGGATGATTGTTGGGGGCGGCCCACTGGATATTGGCATGTTTATTAAATCCGCCAGCTTGGACAAATTGTGCCAATAGGAGTAGAGCGAAACCGAAGAAACAAAAAATAGAGCGGAGCGCTGTGTTCATGGTGTACCTCGTTTGGTTTTATTGTGTGTAACACTTTAGTCAGCTGCAAACTGCTTGGCCAATGATAAAGGTCATGTTTGGGGTTGTTGGCAACCCATTCCCTCAGGCTGATATTGCTCCGGTGCCAGGGCTGTTAGATTTGTCGCCTCCACGGCATCGTCGATAATAATGCGCTCGGTAGTCGCTTCCTGGGTTCGCAGTACACCAATCTGGGTAAACATTAACGCCTCTGGCGCGTAGAGGGTTTGAAAAACCTGCCTGCCCATGGCTTGGCCGTCGGCCCAGGTGTCGACAAAACCCTTATTGGGATTAGTAGACCAGTGTATGTGCAGTGCCAATCTGTGCCATTGCCTGGCAGTCGCGCCATCGGCGATGGACCAAAAGCTTTTTGCAGCCGAGCTTTGCTGAAAGCTGAGTTGCTCACCGCGAATATTAAAGCGAAACATCTGCTGCCAGCTTTTATCCGATTCCCAATACCCCAACTCGTGTTTGGCCTGGCTCCAGGCTTCGGGCAGGTAAAAATAAAAGGAGAAAAAAGTCTCCTTACCCTCGTAGGTGGCGCCCGCTGGCAGGCGATGGTGAAATTCACTGCGGTTGAGTGCTTTGTTACCAAACCAGTTAAAGCTGTCTTCATCGGTGATGCGAACCTGGCCCGCATATTGGCCGGAATGAACGCAGCTTTGCGTGAGGCTGATGCCCTGGGGGTTGAGTGCGTTATGCCACTGGCTGAGATCGCCGGTTTCAAAATTCCCTATCCACACGGGCTCGGCTCGAACCTGGCTGAATTGCGCTGACAGTGCGGTTAAACAAACTGCAAGGCTCCAGAGTTTTAATTTCATCGTCAGTGCTCCTAAATAAATTGCACTGAGTATGCAGGGATTTAGGGCGACTGAAAATAAAAAAGCCGGCGCTAGGGCCGGCACAAGTGCTTAGCGGGAGAAACCTAAATCAGGTGATGATGCCATCGACAATTTTGTTAAAGGCGGTGAGGCGATCGATCATGCTTGCCGAGCCCAGGCCGTTGCCGGGAAAGAGGGTGCTGAATTTGTTCTGCTCGCCGTGCAATGCCATGTAGTTGAGGATCACCGTTTCCACCAACAGGTTGACGTTGTTGGCAGCTGGGCTGGCTGCGGTTTCCACGTCGCCGCTGGCGCGCATATAGCCAATTTGCTGGTGACGCGCCTGCTCGTCGGCGCTGGCGCCCATAAGCACCGGGCGACCACCGGGGTTGTACACCAAAAAGAAGGCGGAGGCGGTCTGCTGGTCGTCGCCGGTCCAGACGCCTTTGCCGCGCCCGGCCATGGAGCTATCCACCATGCCATTACTGAATACCGAGCCATCGCTGAACACATAAATCATAATGGGCACGCCTTTGCGCGCGGCGTACTCCAGGCAGGCGCCAATACAAATACCGGCGCGCTCATCGCGGCTCTCGCCGGTGGAGCGGTCGCCGGTGTGATAGTCAAAGCCGCCCATGGTGATAGTGCCGGCGCCGGCATAACCATTCACAACCAGTTTCATCACTGAGGCGGTTTTACGGAACTCGCCATCGCTGTCGAACTCGGCCTGGCTGAAAATACCGCTGGGACCAACTATATCCATATCGGCAATCGGGTCTATGTCCGCCGGGTTGCCGAAGCGGGCCGCCAGGTCGGCGCTTTTCACGTAGCCGCAACGCAGCAGTTCTTTGAGCTTGGCGTCGCGCTCGGCGCTGTAATTGGCGCCAACGCGGCCCAGACTGGGCAGGGCGTTCAGTCTGGCATCGCTGATGCGATAGACAGACTCCATGGTGCGCACTACATCGTCCTGTGACATAAGTTTGGTCAGGTCGCCGGTATCCACCAGGCCGGTAACATCGCTGGGATTGTCGACCTTGGTGGGGCGCACTTCCAGGTTGATCATCGCCGAGGGCGCCATGGAGTTACCGCCCGAATCCGAATTGCGCGAACCGATCAAGTCCACCAGTGAACCTGCAGCACCGGCTTTGTAGATGCCGTACATGGGGTTGTGGGGGTTGTTGCCGGTGTCATTCTCCGAGCGCGCCGCTATCACCGCGCCATTGGTACCGGCCGAGGTAGTGGCGGCGACCTTGGTGGTTATGCCGCGCAGCAGGGCGCTATCGGCGTGGAACGACAGCCCCAGGCTGGAATTAACATTGGTGCCAGCGGTGGAACTGCTGGGTGCCATATCGGCAGGCAAACCCTGCTTGCTGTAGCCGCCGGCGCTGAGAAAATCCAGCTGACCGCCTTTTTGCCCCACCAGGACGTTGGAGCCGGCAATGTTGGCGCCGCCCGCCAGGTCGAAGCAGATAAAGGGGATTTTGCCCGCACCGAGTGAGCGGATACCGCAGGCGTCGCGCGCGGCTATAACATCGTCCGCCAGGGTGGCTGCCAGTGCCGGGTTGGCGAGCATGCCCAGCAGTGAGCCGCCCACGACTGTGCCTGTCCCCAGGCGAAAGCCCTGGGCAATCAGCTCGCGACGGGTGACCGGGCGGCTGTGGTTGTTCAGGTAGAGCGGCGCGTCCGGGTGAAGAGGTTGTTTGTTCTTGGCCATGGTCATTCGCTCCACTAATTATTGCAACAGCATGACGGCGCTGCCCATGGCAGCGGCGCAGCTAGCTTTAACACTGGTCAGAGTGCGGTTTGCGCTGCAGTCACTGCCGCAGCTGCTGACCATGCCGTCGATAAGTTGATTCAGCTCCAGACGCAGCTCGGCCGGGTCGGCTTGAGTGCTCAGGGCGCTGTCCGGGTTGCTGCCGTCCGGCTGCTCGTTGGCAATCAGTTTGCTCAGCAGCGGCTCGATAATCTGGTCGCGCTTGGTGCTGCTATTAAAGGCCGTGGCGACACCCGCGCTAAAGTCAAAGCCGGGGAAGAAGCTGGCGCGCAGGCTGCTGGAATCCACCAGGGCGTTGCAGTAGGCCACGGTTAATTGGGTGATGCCCATCTGCTGCGCGGCCAAAAAGCTGTCCAGGTTGGTCAGTGTTGGCAGCTGCTGTTTTACCTTGGAGTAGGTGCTCACCACACTGGTCGTGGTTTGCGCCACGCCGGTCATTTGCGACAGGCTGGCATTAATTTCAGCAAAGTCGCGCAGGCCCAGGTCCGCCTGGTCAGGCACATCTGCCGGCTCGGCTGGTGCCGGGGTTTCCACCACCGGACGGTTGTAGGTGTGGCTGCCGATCTGGTCGAAAGTGAGGAAGAAGATATCGGTATCTGGCCCCGACTTGGCTTCCACCACGGTGCCCAGCGCCGACAGGGGCTGGCGACCATCGACTATGGCGTCTTTGCTGATATTGGTATTGAGGTGAGCAAACACCTGGCCACTGGGTGCTTCAACACCGTTCACGCCAATGCGAATGCCCTTAAGTGGTATGTCGCTGGCGGGTACAGCACCGTTGAGGTTGGTGAAGAAGGGTACCGCAAACTGGTAGCCATAATCGTCCAGTTGTTGCACCTCGAATACCAGATAGCTGCCGGGCAGGTCGATTAACTCGGAGATGTTAAACAGCAACAGGTATTTGGCGCCGACACCCACATCAAAGTTGGTTTTGATATCTTCCGGAGTCATGGCGCGCTTGTGGATGGCAAGGAAGCGCACGTTGCCGGTCCAGGGGCGGTTGCCGGAGACTTCGTTACCCACCACCAGGGCGTAGCCATTGTCCCAGTCCTTTAACACCGCGCCGGCGTCCGGATCGGCATCGCCAGTGTATTCACCGTTCACATAAATGCGACGGCCATTGATGGGGTCGAAGGTCACCACCACATGCTGCAGCGAGGCCTGCACCCGCTCGTCGTTGTCATTGGTGGCCAGTTCGGCTTCGCCATTGGCATCGCTTTTATCAGTGCGGTTGAGAATGGAATAGTTGTAGTCGTACTGGCCCAGGGTGAAGTTGCGCTCGTCGGTACCGCCCGAGTAGCTGACGATACGCGCCGGATCATTGTCGTTCATGCCCTGGTCGACACTATCGGGGATCACC
>CBINKF010000020.1:0-12757 GCA_966251115.1 uncultured Cellvibrio sp. | reverse complement strand
TGGAGGTTTACAGTTTCAAAGCCCGAAATTTTTAATTTTGACTGATTGCTAAACTCTATATCCAGAACCACGCTGTCCAGCAGTTGGTGTTTTTTAAAAGCGTCAAACATTAATTTGGTCAGCTGCATACCCTGGTTGATGATTTCGAGTGTTCTTGAAATGTAATTCAGGTAGGGGCTATTGCCGCCGTTCTCTAAAAATAACGGCTGCCCATCAGCACAATTGGCTTTGGGGTGGTTGAGATCAATGTGGATCATAGCCTTATGGGTTTCTACACCATCGACGAGTTCGCGATGCATACCAATCGAGAAGGGCTCCCTGGCCATTACCGCCGGCACATACTCGGCGTTCCAGCCCAAGTGCTTTTGGGTGGCTGGGTTAATATCCGTCAAGAATAAATTTTCATCTTTTTCAAAGCCAAAAAATACCACGGCCTGGTATTCGCCCGTGTCCGGATTTTGGCGGCAGAGTATGGGGTATTCTTTTTGGACATCTGCAAATTCTGGCAAAAAAGTGATGGTGCTCACCTGATTGTCGCCCTGAGCCGCAGAGTAGGTCGAACTCACTTTCAGGTGTTCATGGGTAATATTGTTGAGCGCTTCTGTTTTTTGCATAAAAAACCGTCAGGAGCCAAATTGATTTGTTAAGCCGTAAAGATAAAACCCTAAAGATAAAAAGAGTCGCCTAGGCGACTCTTTTTATCATCAAACAACCTTTAAGTAAAACTTAGAAGTTGTAGCGGATGCCTGCTTGGTAGCGAGCGCCCAGGTCGTCATAACCCCACATCATGTTACTGTTGCGAGCATGCTCACGACGATCTTCTCCGGTGATGTTTATACCTTCGAAAGATACCGCCAAATTGTCGGTAATGTGATAAGTCACGTTCATGTCGATTTGTGAGTAAGCTTCAATGTAGCCGGGGTTGTTAGAGCCAGCGCCAGTTCTGTTGAGGAACTCATCGCGCCAGTTGTAGGCCAAACGCGCTTCAATACCATAGTTTTCGTACATCAGCACCAGGTTAGCGGTATCGCTAAGGCCCAATAACGCAAATTGGTTTGAAGTAATGTCCAGGTCATTGAAATGCACGTCACCATTTACGATGGTGTAGTTGGCCATAATGCCAAAGCCAGTGTCACCAAAGAAGTGTTGACCTGCAAACTCAGCACCGTAAAGCGTTGCCTCATGGTTGTTAACCGGACTGCTAATTTTGTAAACCATCAGCGGGTCGCTAGCATCAGGAACGATGAATGGATAATCAGCCTGATCGTTAAGGTCGTCTTTCAGTGCTCCGGTGTACTCTGCTGCGCCGCCGGGATATTTAGCGGGGTCAGCCAGGATCTGCATCATTGCATAGAGACTGGCATTATCAACGTTTTCATTGATGCTTTGCAGCGCTGCCTGTGCTGCTTTCGCTCTTGGACCTGAGGTTTGGTCCTGAACAGCAAAAGTAGTGCTAATTGTCTCGGTGCCGATGAAGTTGGTTACGCGTTTTTCAAAGAGGCCAGCGGACACATAGCTGGCATCATCAAAATACCACTCAACGGAGAGGTCGAAGTTGCTGGATTCCAACGGCTTGAGTTTGGGGTTGTTACCGGTTGCCTGAACAGTAGTACCGGCATTCAGCGTTGAACCGTTTGGATTGCCATAGGAAACCGCTGAACCCAGTTGTCCCAGCCCTGGACGAGCGATGGTTTTGCTAAAGGAGAAGCGAGTAACCAGATCGTCCGTCAGTTTGGTTGACAAGTCCAGGTTGGGCAGCAGTGCGTCATAGTTGTTCTTGGCAACAGTTGCAGTGCCGGCAGCCTTGCTGACAGGTGTGAAGTCGTTATCTGACTGCCACACATAGTAATCCAGCGGTGGGGTATCTGAAGATGAAGTTTGTTTGGTTTGCTCATAGCGCAAGCCTGCCACTATATCCAGTTCCAAACCAGCAAGTTGGCCAGTAGAACCTAACTGGAAATAAACCGCATCGGTATTTTCCTGAATGTCGTTGTTGCTCTTGCTGTTGCGGACTTGGCCAGGAATCTGGGTATCTTCTACGCCAATATAAGCTTTGTTGGCAGCGTAGAGTTCAACCAGATCGTTTGCCAATACGCGGGCATCAGCGCGGAAACCTATGTGCGGTGAATTGCCAGTGCTGACGTCATTAAATTCGCCAGCCACATCGAATGGTTCAAATGACCCAGTGGGGAACTCACCCGGTGCTGAAGCACCCCAGCCGCCCAATACCTGGTTGTTGTTGCCGTTATAGCTGATGGTGTTGGAACCCACTTCGCGGCGCTCAAGGCCGAAATCAAAGCGACTGCCATCGTCGAACTTCCAGCTGGCGTCCACTCTGGCTTGGTTTACTTCAGACAGCTGCTCAACTGAGAACACGCGCATTACCGAGGAGCTGATATCTTCTTCACCCAAGGTACCAACGATGGTTTGAGTCCAGTTGGGGATAGTGGCACCACTGAACTGCCAGCTTGCACCAGTTTTGATTGGCGCGCCAAGCCCTACGTCCAGTTCGCCTGAGTGGCCAGGACCGGTAGGCAAGCTCTCCATGGTTGAATGGTGGGCGTCAACGCTCAGGGTCAGTTGATCGTTAACTTCCCAGTCAATATTTAAACCGGTGGATTCCAGGGTATCTTGTTGTTCGCGATATTGCTGAGAGAAACCAATGTCTTTCGCACTGCTGTATTGTTCAGTGATGAATTTTGGCGTTTTAATCGTTGAGTTATCAAACTCAACAGAGGTCAGGTTGCCGCCATTTTGAATCCAGGTGGTGACTTCACCGCGGTGCTCAGATTGATTGTTTTGAGCATAGGTGTAATCGACGGTGGCAGTCAGGTTATCGATAGGGCGGTACTGGAAAGTCAGCTGCGCGTTGGTACGGTCGCGTTGGCGATCTGAGAAGGTGTAACGAATATCGTTGGGGCGAGAGTAAAGCTGTCCAACTTCCGGTGCGTTTTTGAAAATGGCACTGTCCGCCGGGTTGTCATAAATGGTCTTGGTAGAGCCACCACCCCACTCTGCAACAGTCCAGTCATTAACAGTAGCGCCGGTATAACCGGAGTCGCGCTCTTGGTAGCTGGCACTGAGCGCCACACCAAATTTTTCATCATCGTCGGTCCAGCTCACCAGGCCAGAAACTTCAGGCGTCACATCGCTACCGGTGCGGTTTGTGGTATCGGCAACGGCTTTAGCGCCCACAGATGCTCTGAAACCTGGTTTGTCCAATGGACGTGTCGTTTTGATGTTTACTGATGCGCCAATGCCGCCGGCGGCTACGTTGGCTTTACCGGTTTTGTAAACTTCCACAGCAGAAACTGCTTCAGAGGCGAGATTTGCAAAATCAAATGCGCGTGAGTTACCACCGCGGGTTGAGGCGTCTGCACCTGAGCTACCGCCATAGGCGCTGCCGGTTGGCATGGTCCGACCATTCAAGGTCACCATATTAAATTCAGGACCAAAGCCGCGAACAGTAATGCGCGAACCTTCACCGTTATTACGATCAATAGAAACGCCGGTGATGCGCTGCAGAGATTCTGCCAGGTTGGTATCGGGGAACTTACCTATATCCTGGGAGTTGATCGCGTCTACCACACCCGCAGAATTGCGTTTGGTGTCCATAGATGCTTCCAAACTCGCGCGGATACCGGTCACGACAACTTCTTCGACCGAACCGCCGTCTTGCGCCAGAGTTAGGCCGCTAAAACCCGCGAGGGCGGATGAGGCGACAACTGTGGCTAACAGCTTTTTATTGAACTTTCTCTTGTTATACATGGAGCTCTCCTTTAATTGGATTACTTATCATCAGGATTTCCGATTTTTATGCCTGATCAGTAGACGCACCCCTGGGCTTTGCCGATCAAACAATTTCACTTGGGTTTAAGTGAAACTCTTAGCTATAGCAAGGTTGTATCCCCCCGCTTTTTCTCTCACCCGATTATTGATTTTTGGGTTTAGGCGGCGTCTGGCCGCTGCTGTGCTTCGAAGTGCTTGTCGAGTTTGTTATTGCGTTTGCTCAAAGATGATGACAAGCATTCTTGTATACAGATAGCATATATGCAAAATGACTACAACTAAAAATATGCAAAGTCGGACGATTGATTTAGTGCAATTGGAAAATGGGAAGATTGGTAACTGGATGCTGAAAAACCCGCGTAATAAGCGGATAAATCGTATTTTTCTTGGCTAAAATATTTTTATTGGTGATGATTTATTGGGGTTAAAACCGAGCTGGCCGCTGTACAAATTATCAGCGGCCTTAAGCTGTTTATTGCGGCAGCATTTATTTTTTGGGCGTGGGATTGAAGGGCAGAATGGTCACCACCTGCACGGCATCTTTTTTGTCTTCCTCGGTTTGATTGACACGGGTTTCCAGCTCGCGCGGTTGCTGCTGGAAGCGCATCTCATCTTTGTAGCCGCAGGCGACACATTCGCGGTAGTCTTTGCCCTCCTCGTTATAAACCACAATCTTGTCCATCGCCGAACAGCGCGGGCAGACGGCGCCAGCGACAAAGCGGCGTTTGCTGTTGTAAGCCATCAGGCAACCTCCCCGTGATTAGCGACTTCTATACCTGAGTGACGCAGCAGCGCATCAATTTGCGGCTCGCGCCCGCGGAAACTTTTAAACAATTCCATAGGCGCGCGGCTGCCACCCTGCTCGAGAATTTCGGCGAGGAAACTCTCGCCGGTAGCGCGATTGAAAATACCCTCCTCTTCAAAGCGCGAATAGGCATCGGCAGAGAGCACCTCGGCCCACTTGTAGCTGTAGTAACCCGCAGCGTAACCACCGGCAAAAATATGGCTGAAGCTGTTTTCAAAACGGTTGAACGCTGGCGGCAGCATTACCGCCACCTGGGCGCGCACCTGCTGCAGCACCTGTTGCGCAGTTTGCGGGTTGGCCGGGTTGTATTCGGCATGCAAACGAAAATCAAACAGCGCGAACTCCAGCTGGCGCAGCATCTGCAAACCCGCTTGGAAATTTTTGGCGGCGAGCATTTTATCGAGCAACTCCTGCGGCAGGGATTCGCCAGTGAGGTAGTGGCCAGAGATTAGCGGAATCGCCTCCGGCTCCCAGCACCAGTTCTCCATAAATTGGCTGGGCAGCTCGACCGCGTCCCAGGCCACACCGTTAATGCCGCTCACCGCTGCCACGTCAATTTGGGTGAGCATATGGTGCAGGCCGTGGCCAAATTCGTGGAACAGGGTGGTGACTTCGTCGTGGGTGAGCAGCGAGGGTTTGTCGCCCACCGGCGGGGTGAAGTTGCAGGTTAAAAAAGCCACCGGCAATTGAATGCCCTGTTCGGTTTTGCGGCGCACGCGGCAGTCGGCCATCCAGGCGCCACCCTTCTTTTTATCGCGCGCAAAAGCATCCAGATAGAAGCTGGCGATTTTTTCACTTTTATTTCCTGGGCCGGCTTTAAAAATTTCAAAAAAGCGCACATCCGGGTGGTAAGTATCAAACTCAGTGACCTGTTGTACCTGGATGCCAAACAGCCGTTCCACCACCTCAAACATACCGGCGATGACTTTCTCGGCGGGGAAGTAGGGGCGCAGCTCCTCCTGTGATATGGCGTACTTGGCCACGCGCAGTTTTTCGCTGTAGTAAGTAGTGTCCCAGGCCTGCAGGTCGGCGCAGCCCTGCGCGGCGGCAAAGGCGCGCAATTCAGCCAGGTCGCGCTCGGCATAGGGTTTGGATTTGCTTGCCAGCTGGTTTAAAAATTCCAGCACCTGGGCGGGCGACTCGGCCATTTTGGTGGCGAGTGAGCGCTCGGCGTAGTTGGCAAAGCCCAGCAGTTGCGCCAACTCGTGGCGCAGCGCCAGGGTCTCGGCGATGATCGCGCTGTTGTCCCATTCGGCGGCGCTGCTGCCATCGGCCTTTGTGCCCTGGGCCGAGGCGCGAGTGGTGTAGGCGCGGTAGATCTCTTCACGTAACTCGCGCTTGTCAGCGTACATAATCACCGCATAGTAGGAGGGAAAGTCCAGGGTGATCACATAGCCGCTCAGGCCTTTTTGCGTCGCCGCCTGGGCCGCCTGCGCCAGGGCCGATTCGGGCAGGCCCGCGAGAGCTTCGGCGCTGTCAAATTGCTTGTACCAGGCCTGGGTGGCATCGAGCAGGTTGTTGGAGAACTGAGTGGATAGCTCCGACAGGCGCTTCTGGATTTCGCCGTAGCGCTTTTTGTCCGCCGTATTCAGGGCCACTCCACCCAGGCGGAAATCGCGCAGGGCATTGTCCAGCGTCTGGCGCTGGGCCTGGCTCAGCTTGGCGTATTCGGGGCCATCGGCCAGGCGCTGATAGGCCTGGTATAAAGCCTCGTTCTGGCTGAACTCGGTGGCGTAATCGGTGAGCAGGCCTATGCTGGCGTTGTAGGCCTGGCGCAGCGCCTCGCTGTTGGCGACGGAATTGAGGTGGCTCACCGGTGACCAGGCCTGCTCCAGTTGGTCGCCATCGGCTTCGATGGGGGCGACCAGTTCATCCCAGCTGGCGGGTTTTTTCGCGAGCAGCTGCTGTAAATGCGCGCGCCCTTCGTCGATGAGCTGACGCACTGCCGGCTCGACATGCTCCGCTTTGATAGCGCTAAAAGGTGGCAGCAAATGGCTTTGTAACAGGGGGTTGGACATGGGCAGCTCCAGGCTGGAAAAATCAGACATAATTTGGCGTATGATACACCCTCGCGGTCGGCCGGCCTGGGTGCGGACGCAAGAGTTTTTTGTTGTGTTGAATTGGTAGAGATTTATGAGCGCACTACGCCCCTTTCAAGGTCACACTCCTAAATTGGGTGCCAAAGTTTTCGTCGACAACTCAGCGGTGGTTATCGGTGATGTGGAAATTGGCGCTGACTCTTCGGTCTGGCCCGGCACGGTAATCCGCGGCGATATGCACCGCATTCGCATAGGCGCGCGCACCAGCGTGCAGGATGGCTCGGTGCTGCACATTACCCACGCCAGCGATTACAACCCGGCGGGCCACCCATTGGAAATTGGCGACGATGTCACCGTCGGTCACTCGGTGTGCCTGCACGGCTGCCGCATAGGCAACCGGGTGCTGATTGGCATTGGCTCCACCGTGTTGGATGGCGCGGTCGTGGAGGACGAGGTAGTCATAGGCGCCGGCTCGCTGGTGCCACCGGGCAAACGCCTGGAATCCGGCTTTTTATACATGGGCTCACCGGTGAAACAGGTGCGCCCGCTAAAGGATTCCGAGCGCAGTTTCTTCCGCTATTCGGCGGGCAATTACGTCAAACTTAAAGACGCCTACCTCGCCGAGGCCAAACCGCTCGCCACCGGGGAGGGGGAGTAAATAGCTTGGTGCGCCGCCTGCTGCTTTTTTGCCTGGTCCTGGCGCTGCCGCTTAGCCTGGTCCGGGCGCTGGCAGACTCAGAACCCGTCAACCTCACGCCCAGGGTCAACGACCTGCAGGTGGTGCTACCCAACAACTGGGCGCCCCTGTCGTTTATCGATGAACAGGGCAAGCCCCAGGGCATGCTGGTGGATCTCTGGCAGTTGCTGGGCGATAAAACCAATCGCCGCGTGCATTTTGAATTGATCGACAGCCAGCACAGCCTGCGCCGCCTGCAGGGTGCGCCCATGATGATCCACGGCGGCCTGTTCAAGTCTGACGAATTGCCCGCGCTCAACTACTCCCAGCCGCTGTTACCGCTGCGCGCGGCGCTCTTTGTCAGCCGCCAGCTGCCGGGCGCCATAGCGCTGAATGATCTGGTCGGGGTAGCTCTGGGAGTGACCGCGCGCAGCTACGAGGACGAATACATGGGCCGGCGCCATCCCGGCCTGCAGCTGCGCTACTTTAACAACCCCGGGCAGATGATCGAGGCCGCCAGTCGCGGCGATATCGCTGCCTTTGTCGCCGATTACCCGGTTGGCATGTACTACCTCGACAAATACTCCAGCCCCGAGCAGTTCCATGTGGTGGCCGTGCTCTACTCGCGCCAGCTGCAGGCGGCGACCACTCCCGGGGCCAGCGCGCTGCTGGACGACATCAATCAATCCCTGGCGCTGATCAGCGCCGATGATATGACCCGGCTGACGCAAAAATGGATTAACCACCAGGCGGTGGAAGTCTTCCCGCTTTGGCTACTGCTGGTGCTCGGGGGTGGCCTGGGGCTGGTGATTATTGTTGGCCTGGCCTGGCACAACAAAACCCTGGCGGAAAAAGTCGTGGGTCAGCGTGCCGAACTGCAGGAGCAGCAGCGTCAGGTGCTGCTGCTCACCAGCAACATGAGCGACTGGATCTGGACGGTGGATGCCGAGCAGCGCTTTACCTACATCAGCCCCTCGATAAAAAAACTGCTCGGCTATGAGGTGGATGAAATTCTCGGCAAGCCGATGAATGTGGTGCTGCACCCAAGCGATTATGAGCGCGCCTACGCCCAGCTCAACCACACGCTCAACGCCGCCAAGCGCGGTGAGTTTTACGAATATCGCGACGGGATTTCGCGCTATGGCCTGATTCACAAAGACGGCCACTTGGTGTGGACCTAAGCGGCGCTGCGGGTATTTTTTACCCCCGAGGGCGAATTTGCCGGCGCCCAGGGCAGCTCGCGCGACATCAGCGAGCGCACCCACGCCGAAGAGGCAATTCGCCAGTTGGCGTTTAATGATCCGCTCACCCAACTGCCCAACCGCCGCCTGCTCAACGATCGCCTGCAACAGACCATTGCCGGCTGCGCGCGCAGCAAACAGTTTGCTGCGCTCATGTTTTTGGATCTGGATAATTTCAAATACGTCAACGACAACTACGGTCACGACAACGGCGACTTACTGCTGCAGCAAATTGCTCTGCGCCTGGTTGGCGCCACGCGGGAGAGCGATACCCTGGCGCGCTTTGGCGGCGATGAATTTGCACTGATTACCGAGCGCTTGAGCGGCGACTACGAAGCAGCCAAGAGCCAGGCGCTGATGATCGGCATTAAAATGCTGGAAACTTTTGACAAGGATTTTGTGCTGTGCGAGCTGCGCTGCCATATTACCACCAGCATCGGCATAGCCTTATTTAACAGCGATGAAAAATCGGCCAAAGCACTGCTGAAATACGCCGACACCGCCATGTACAAAGCCAAGGCCAACGGCCGCAACCGCTGTGTCATCAGCGATTACAACATTCAAGATACCTGATATGAACAATTGCCAATTACCTTTTTTGAACAGTGCCAAATTTTTTTCCGTTAACAAAATAATCTGCATCGGCCGCAACTACGCCGAGCACGCGCGCGAAATGGGTCACGACCCGGAGCGCGAGCCGCCCTTCTTTTTTTTCAAACCGCAATCGGCCCTGGCGCAAAATCACCGCGAATTTAGCTACCCGAATTTTTCGCGGCAGGTTGAACATGAAATTGAAATTGTGATCGCCCTGGGCAATTTTGGTGAGCGCCAGTGCGGCAAAAATATTGCGCCCGAGCAAGCGGCGGATTTTGTCTGCGGGTTCGGTTTGGGGCTGGATATGACCTGCCGCGACCTGCAAAAACAAGCCAAACAATTGGGCCGCCCCTGGGAGCTGGCCAAAGGTTTTGATGGCTCGGCGCCCTGCACGGCTTTGCAAGCGGGAAGCCTGGCAGATTTGCACAACTGCGGTGAATTTTTTTTGGCGGTGAATGGCCGCGAAACCCAGCGCGGACACTGGCGCGATATGGTCTGGTCAGTGCCGGAGTTAATTGCGGAAGTGTCGCGCTATGTGCAACTCAATGAGGGCGATTTGATTTTTACCGGCACGCCAGCGGGAGTCGGGCCAGTGCAAGTGGGCGATTTGCTGGAGGCAAAAATGGAGGGCTTTGCGGAGACACTAAGTATTCGCGTGGCGACTTAAGTCTCCGCTTGGTTTAATTCCCACCTCGCGTAAATCAAGGCAAATCAAACACCAGGGCTTTTACCGCTTGCCCCAGAGCGTTGAGTTGCAACTCACGGATATCGGACAATTTAACACCGTCACCCGGGCGTACAGTTTCGCCATTCACTTTTATATCGCCGTCAATGACATGCACGTAATAGTGGCGGCTCACATCAGCGCTAAGTTGCGCGCTGTTGCGCGGTTCCAGCAGCAGCTGATAGAGGCGCGCGTCCTGTTTAATTTGCAGGCTGCCGTTTTCACCATCGGGGCTCACCACCAGGGTTAAACCCGGCTTGCGGCCAAAATCTTTTTGCTGGTAACCGGGCTGCTGGCCGTAAACACTGGGTTGAATCCAGATTTGCAAAAAGTGCAGCTGACTTTTATCCGAGGGATTGAACTCGCTGTGGCGAATGCCGCTGCCGGCAGACATCAGCTGAAACTCGCCCGCTGGCAGAGTCGCGATATTTCCCTCGCTGTCTTTGTGCGCTATCTGGCCTTTAAGCACATAGCTGATAATTTCCATATCGCGATGACCGTGAGTCGCAAAACCGGCGCCGGGTGCAACCTTATCGTCGTTGATAACGCGCAGCGCCGAAAAGCCCATGTGCGCTTCATCGTAATAATTGCCAAAGGAAAATGTGTGGTGACTGTCGAGCCAGCCAAAATTGGCGTGGCCGCGCTCACTGGCTTTGCGAATGCTGATCATGATGCGCTCCGTTAAAAATATTGGGGTTGTGAGGACGCGGCGGTAACTGCACCCGCGCGCCCGGGTGGCATTAGCGTTTGGCGATAAGGGCGTCGACACTGAGGCGGCCAGCACCGGTCAGCAACAGGCTGACAACAGCGGCGAGCAGAGCCAGGGCGTATTCGTAGCCGTTATTGCTCATAAACAAGCCGTTGCCAATGTGCACCGAGAAGATGGCTACCAGCATGGTCACCGCCAGCACCGCCGCCGCCGGGCGCACCAGCAGTCCGAGCAGCAGCGCCAGGCCGCCGAAGAACTCCGCTGAACCGGACAGCCCTGCCATAAGCACGCCAGGCTCCAGGCCGATAGAGGCCATCCACTGACCTGTACCTTCCAGGCCGTAGCCGCCAAACCAGCCAAACAATTTTTGCGCACCGTGGGCGGCGAAAATAATACCCAAGGGCAGGCGCAGGGCCAGTTGGGCGCTGCTGTTATCGGTGCTGATAATGCGATTGAAAAGGCTCATAAGATACTCCACAAATAATTAGGTCAGAAAATTTGATGTTTTGCTTGGCCGCGCATCAAATCCCGTTTGGCCTTGCATGTTGCTTACTTTAGGCTTGTCCTTAGGGATAAAAAAGCGGAAGATTTTGAGTTATAACTTCAAAATTTTTGAACAAAACCAGTTGAGGCGAGCGAAACAGTCATGCAATCAGCGATTACCCTGGAGGCGCTCCGGGTCCTGGACGCCATAGAGCGCAAAGGCAGTTTCGGCGCCGCTGCCGAAGTTCTGTTTAAAGTGCCCTCGGCGCTCACTTACACCGTGCAAAAGCTGGAGTCGGATTTGGGAATCAACCTGTTTGATCGCTCCAAACAGCGCGCCCAGCTCACCGCCGCCGGGCGCCTGCTGCTGGAGCAGGGACGCGAGCTGCTCAAGGCGGCCAATGCCATCGAGGAGGCGGTGCAGCAGCTGGAATCCGGTTGGGAGATGGAGCTGCGTATCGCCAAAGACACCATTCTGCCCCTGGCGCCGCTGCTGCAGCAGATTAATGCTTTTAACCAGTTGGATAAGCGGGTGGCCCTGGATATTCGCGAGGAGGTGCTGGGCGGCACCTGGGACGCACTGGTGGCGGGGCGCTGCGACCTGGCTCTGGGCGCCGCCGGGGAGCTGGCCAAGGGTATCTACGAATTTCGCCAACTGGGGGCGGTGGAGTTTATCTTTGCCGTATCTGCCGAGCACCCGCTGCGCCTGCACGCCGGGCCGGTGGATGCGGCCGCCATAGGGGCCTTCCCCACCATAGTCACCGCCGACTCCTCACTTACCGCACCGGCGCGCTCCTCGGGCCTGCTGCAAAGCCGCCAGACCATTCGCGTGGCCAACGTCGCCGCTAAAATCCAGGCCCAGCAGCTGGGTGTTGGCGTGGGCTTTTTACCGCGCCATATGATCCGCGCGCAACTGGCAGAGGGTAGCCTGGTGGAGCTGCCCTGCTCAGTGCCGCGCCCGCCGGTGCCGCTCTACATGGCCTGGAAAAAAGAGAACAAAGGCAAGGCCCTGGCCTGGTTTGTCGAGGCCTGCGGGCGCTTGGACTGGCTGGTTTAAAGCGCCAGCTGGGCGAGCCAGATAACCAGCGCGTAACGGGCCGCCTTGCCGATCAACACCAGCGGCAAAAATTGGCTAAAGGGAACCTTTAATACCCCGGCTATAAAAGTGAGTGGATCGCCCACCACCGGCAGCCAGGCAAACAGCAGCGACCAGCGGCCGTAGCGCTGAAAGCGGGTTTGGGCCTTGGTGAGTTGCGCGGCGGATACCGGAAACCAGCGCTTGCCCTGCCAGTGCAGTCACCAGCGCCCCAGAACCCAGTTGAGACAGGAACCCAGGGTGTTGCCCGCCGTGGCGGCGAGCCAGAGATAAAAAGGCGAGTAAGCCTGGGCGAGCAGCGCCGCCAACAGGGCTTCGGAGGATAGCGGAAAGAGGGTGGCAGCTATGAGGGCGCTGGTAAATAAACTCAGGTAGGCCATAAAAATCTGCCCCAGCGAGGGGGCAGTCTACCTATTTTTTCTCCGCCAGCTGGCGGCGCAGCGCGGTGAGTACCGGGATGACTTCGGGGCGTATCTGGCGCCAGAGGTAAAAGGCCTCAGCCGCCTGGCCCACCAGCATACCCAGACCGTCAGCCACCTGGGCAGCGCCATGGTCGCTGGCCCAGGCCATAAACACCGTGGGTTCGGCGGCGTACATCATG